>JBGUVH010000074.1:0-9747 GCA_045134215.1 Acutalibacteraceae bacterium | reverse complement strand
ATTAATTCCTTCGTTTAATTCCACAGTAAGATTTACATGGTCATAAGCTTTTTTGCCCGAAGTAAAGCTACAGTCATACTGAGCCTTGTAAGCCTTACCATTCACAATAACAGCGGCAAAAGGAATATTTGTATTATCGCTTCCGCCTACCTGAGAGCCTAAACGGATATTGTATTTGCCGCTCTTTGTAGCATTAATACGGTACTCAATATAGGGCATTTTTGTCTTATCAAGAAGTCCTGCCTCCAAATCGGCAAAGGACTGCTTAACATCCGCTCTATTTGCACCCGTAGCTAATGTGCCATTTGCACCGTAGCCAAGGTTATAAAGCACACGACTTACATCCTCTGCCTCAACACGTGTAGCAACCTTACTGTTAATTTCTTCTACAGTAGGAGCAGTGGTAGCAGTTAAGCCATTGCTGAACTTAAAGCTGTAAAAATCGCACCAAGGGAACGCAAGTGTATCATTGCTACCTGAAAAGCTAACAGACTCATACTCAGGGATAGGTGAAGTTACAACAATTATATGCTCGCCGGCAGTTAAATTCAGAGTAGCTACAGCCTCTGCAATACCCTTACTGTCAAGAGTAAACCTTACAGCATTAGAAATACCGTCAACTATCATATTAAAGCTTTTAGCTTTAGTAGCTGTATTTGTGCCAAGCTTTGTTGTTATTGTGTATTCACCGTCTGTTGCGGCATTAACCTTAAAGGCTATATAAGGCCATCTTTTATTGTAAACACCTGTAGGACTGTCATAAATAGTTACTCTGTCCCAACGAAGGTCACCAAGATTACCTGCACCAAAACGTAGCCCGTTTGGAGAGTCATTCTTGACATTGTAACGGTTATTTGTAAAATATTCACTATTATCAGCGCTGATATAATCAAGCCCCGTGGCTGTAACCGGAATATATAATGAGGCGCTTAACGCCAAAATAGCAAAAGCTAAAAGAATTGCTACTAATTTTTTAATTTTCATTTTATTAATTCCTTTCTATACTTATCAGTACAAATAATAATAAACATTTAAAAACTTGGTACAGAAGAATTGCGGAAAACCGCAATTCTTCTGTAAAATAAAAATTACCAAACTAAGGTGATAATTCCTCTTGCAGGAACTGTTACTTCTATAACCTTATTACCGTCAACAAATTTACATACAGTTTTATTACTTGTTGTATTTGTAACAACAGCAACCTTACTGCCGTCAGTATTCTCGAAAACAGTATTAACGAGAGCATATTCGTTGTCAACACCTGTATCTGTAGAAGTAAGCATAACAGCGCCTGAATTAATATATTTGCTGAAGTGACCAAGCGCGTAATAATCGCCGCCGTAAATTACTTCATCAGTAGCTTCATTGTAGTTTACAAGAGCTGTACAGTGGTTATTTACATTATTATAGGTGGGGCCACCCTCGGTATCAAGAGCAATATTCCATGTAATAAAGCCGTTAGCACCGCTGCGGATAGATCTACCAATCTTCTGAGTAAGGTTGAGCATTAGCTTTATACCCGAAGAATTACCGCTCGAAGCTTCTGTTACATAGATAAGCTTATCAGGATACTTTTCCCTGGTTGCTGCCATATTTTCAGGCTCACCCGAATACCAGTGATAACCAATACCATCAGCAGTATCAAGAGTTTTATCCATAATATTATGAGCGCGCTCAATATTATCTTCATTATAGTTATAATCAAGATTTAAAATCTTAGTTTCAAGTCCTGCCGCTGTAAGTGTGGGATGGAGATTTTCATTAACAAATTTTGCTAATGTGTTACCCGACTTATCCCAATACATACTTGGATATGTCTGCTTTGTAAAAGGCTCATTCTGAGGTGTGATAGCATAAACATCCATACCCTCTGCTATATAGCCTTCAACAGCTTTTGTTAAATACCTTGCATAAACATCATAACAATCAGTTTTTAATGTATTTTGTAAAATGTTATACAGATATGAACCCCAAGTATTATACTTTTTCATCCACAAAGGAGCTGACCATGGAGAGAGGAAAAGCTTAATATCGGAGTTTAACTCCATTGCCTTCTTGGTAAGTGCCATCTGCTTGGCAGCGGATGACATATCGAACTGTTCCAAATCATAATCAGTGGTACCTTTGGCTATGTCATTATAGGTTGAATACTCTAAAGAAAAATCAGAAGCTCCGATTGTATTTCTCAGCATACTGATACCGATACCATTCTTCTTATCGAAAAGTCTGGTCATTGTATCATTAAGAGTATACTCGGACATATTAGACATAACATAGGCTGATGTTTCTGTAAAGGAAGCACCGAAGCCGTTAACAGCCTGCTTTTCGGCGCCGATTTCAATTACATTGCCTTCACTACTGTCAAGCTCTGTAACAGAATATGATTTAACTGCACTACCGCTAAGTCCTGTAAACTTTACATCAGAATTAGAAAGTACAGCTAAAGGAGCTTCCCCTACTGAAAATTTATGGAACTACCGTTAACTATTGCTTTTTTAAGAGCTACAAGGTCAAGAATGTCTATATTTCCATCACGATGAATATCACCGTTTTCAGCAATAATATTATCAACTGTAATACCTATTAAAAGCTTTCTTAATAAGCTAAGGTCGATAGCATTCACACCGTTGTTATTATCGAGGTCACCTGCAATACCAAGGTTTGCACCTGCATCAAGAAGCTCTAAGCCATTAAGCTCTACATAATAAACATTCATCCAAGGATATGCTTTGGATTTAATAGAATTTACTGTATTCTCATAATCCTCTGCTTCGGTATCAAGATCTGCGGTAAGTGCCAAAGCGTCAGCATCTGTTTCAGGCATAGGTGCAGTGAAGTATATTTCATGCTCACCCTCTGTAAGGTAAACTGAAACATCAATAAAGCTGCGATAATTTGATTTAGTAGCAAACTTAACAACATTCATTGTACCGTCAAGAATCATACCGATTTGCCTAGAGGTTACATCTGCCGCAACGCCAACCTTGAGGGTCATATCATAGTAACCGTCCTTAGGAGCGTTAACCTTCATAAATGTGTAAGGAATAATCTTGCTACCGTCATGGATATTAAGACTTTCAAGAGACATATTGTAATAACGCATATCGCCGTTATTACTGTTACCTAAAATAGCCTCGCCCTTATCGTCAGTTCCAACAGTATATCCGTTATACGCCATGTGGTTTCTGTTTGAAGCCGAGGCGGTAACGGTATCGCCTGCATTGTCGAGAACTGTAAGAGCATTGTCAACAATAAGATAATCCTGATTTATCCAAGTGGTGGCTGTAAATGCGTTCTGCTCTGTAGTAAGTGAAGTCACCTTTATAAGGTTGATACCCTTTTTAAGTGTAACAACAAGCTCGCTTTCGTCCAATTTACCCCAAGAACCGTCAAACTTTGCCTTGTAAGCAGTATCGTTTACAAGAACTGCGGCGAAGGGCTTGGTAAGAGCAGATGTATCGCCTGTAGTACCTACTACAAATCCGACAGATATAGCATAATCGCCGTCTGCGGGAGCTTCAACAATATACTCAACATAAGGTGTACCTGTAGAAGCTTTATCGATATAGGTAGCAACCTCGTCATAGGTGTGCAAAATTTCGGACTTTGAAACACCGCCTACAACTGTTCCACTACCACCGTTTTCAGTTGCATCATAAATGTGATGCTTTACATCCTCAGCCTGAATGATGGTAGATACAGTAGCTGTAACCTCAGCTAAAGTAGGTGCATTTTCAACGGTAAGACCAGAAGAAAGTGCAAAGGAATTAAAGTTGAACCAAGGATAAGCAACAAAAACATCGGTGGCTGCTGCAGCCTCGGCTTTTGTTGCGGGGATAGGAGATGTAATAGCTATAATATGAGTACCTGCTGTAAGGTAAAGAGATGCATCAATATTAGCAGAGCCTCCCTTTGTAAACTTAGCAGCCTGAAGGGCACCGTCTACAAACATAGCAAGATTTTCAGAGGTTGTAGTTGCTTTCATACCTGCGCCTATTGTAAATTCATAGTAACCGTCCTTAGCGGCTGTAACCTTTAAGGCTACAAAGGGCCACTTCTTAAGACGTACGGGAGCTTTAAGGCGTGCATCCTCGATTGAGATTTTGTCATATCTCAAATCGCCCTGAACCGCAGAGCCGATAGCACCGTCAGCGATAGTATAGTTATTTGCTAAAACCTTGCTTGAAAGGTCATCTGCAGAAATAGCGGCAGATGCATTCGGAGCAACTGCTGTAAGACTTGTGGGAAGATCAATATAATCGTGATCTATCCAGTCTTTGCCGTAAGCGGTCTGGTCGGTAGTGATTGAAGTAACCTTAATTAAGTTAAGACCCTTTTTCATATCAACCGTAAGGTTTACATGGTCGAAAGCAGCACCATCGCCACTTGATGTATCAAAGGTTGCGTCATACTGTGCTTTGTAAACATTGTCATTTACAAGTACAGCCACAAAAGGAAGATTTGTTCCGTCACTGCCGCCTACCTTAGAGCCAATACGGATATTGTATTTACCGTCTGCAGGAGCTTCAACAGTATACTCGATATAAGGGATTTTAGTCTTGTCAAAATAACCGTTTTCGAGGTCTGTGTAGGTCTGCTTAATAGTGCTATTCCATGCATCGCCTGCCATTGTACCTTTTGATGTGTATGTATTGTAGTTAACAAGTGTTGTATCGCCCGCCTGAACGCGTCTGCCTGTTACAGAAGCGCTTACCTCTTCGGTAGTAGGAGGTGCAACTATTGAAAGACCGTCACTTAAAGTAAAGCTAAAATAATTACACCAAGGATAAACTGTAGAGCTGCTCTTTACAGCCTGTGTTTCATATTCAGCCATAGGAACAGTGAATATAACAATATGTTCACCCTTACTTAAATAAACATCACCTGTAACGGTCTGCTTGCCTGTAAGCGGAGTAACCGGAACCTTATGCACAAGACCGTCTACTATCATAGAAACAGCACTGCTTGTGTTAGAATTGCTTGGCTGAATATAAGCGGAAATGCTATAATTACCGTCAGTCTCAGCATTTACCTTAAAGGCAATATAAGGCCATCTGTATGTACCGTCACTGGCGGTAGTATAGATACCTTTAGGTACATCATAAATACTGGGATAATCCCAACGCATATCACCCAGGTTGCCTGATGCCACATGATCACCGTCTAACGAGTAGCGGTTAAATGTGAAATATTCTGTGTTTTCAACAGAAACAGTACCCATTGCGGGTGTTACGGTATCTTCAGCAGATACGGCGTAGCTTGCAGGAATCATTCCTACAAAAAGTGCAAGGGAAAGAAGTAATGCGAGAATTTTTTTCATTTTCACAATTTTTCACCTCATAATAGATTTTATTTTTCAGCTCGGGCTCACCCGATTTTCAAACTTATATATTAGCATCCCAGGTAAGTGTAACAACACTTCTCTTAGGTAGAGTAATTTCCATTACCTTGTCACCCATAACAAACTTAAGCACAACATCGGAAGAAGAATCGCTGTTTACAGCATTAATCACCATACTGCCGTTGGGATTAAGTGATACGCTGTTTACGAGCTTGTATTCACTGTTCTCACCCGTATCGGTAGAATCAACAAGCACAGCATCCTTAAGTATGTACTTACTGTAATGTGCGCAAGCATAGTAATCGTTAGGATAGCTTATCGTTTTTAAATCTTCATCATAGGTTACAAGCGCCGCGCATTGGGTATCCATACTCTGTCCAAAGCGGTTTGGAACAGAAGGTCCGCCCACGGGGTTGAGCACCATATTCCAAAGAATATATCCGCTAGCTCCGCTTCTGAGTGAACGGCAGATTTTAGAGGATATGTTAAGTAGCTGTGTTGTACCCGAAGGTGTACCGCCTGCCGCCTCTGTTACATATATAGTCTTATCGGGGAAATATTCCTTAGATTTTGCCATAACCTCGGGATCACCTGAATACCAGTGGTATGCAATACCCTGTGCGGTATTCATAGTGGTTGCCATTATGTTATCGGCTGCTTCACTGCTACTCCAGTTATAATCAAGATTATAAATCTCGGTTTTGAGACCTGCATCGTCAAGCGCGGGACGGAAATTATCGTTAGTAAAGTTTGCCAAATCGTTCCAAGTCCAATACATACCGGGCCAAGTTCTGACTGTAAAGGGCTCGTTCTGTGCAGTTATTGCAAAAACAGGCACACCCTTTTCTTCGTAGACCTGTATGCACTTTACAAGATAACGGGCATAAACATCGTAACAGTCTCGGCGAAGCTTTGGTTGCTCTACTGCTAACCAATCGCGCTCGGTTTTCATCCATAAAGGCGCTGTCCAGGGAGACAAAAATAACTTAATATCAGGATTCATTTCCATTGCCTTTTTGGTTATTTCTATCTGGTCCTTTGCAGCGGACATATCAAAATGCTCAAGCTCGAAGTCCTCTTCACCCTCAGGCATATCGTCATAGCTTGCATACTCGTAAGGAGTATAGTCAGAGGGGGCGATAGTATTTCTGAGCAGCTTTAAGCCTATTCCCTTTTCGCTGTCAAAAAGCTTTACCATTACATCGTTACGCATCTCTTCGGACATCTGTGTCATAAGATAAGCAGATGTTTCGGTAAAAGAAGCGCCGATACCGTCAATTTTATGATATGTTTTTTTGGGGTCTATATTTATAATTGTTCCTGTGCTTTCATCAAGCTTAGATTTATCGTAAATCTTAACATACCCCTTGTCCTGTAGTTTGAATTTCTGCTCACCGTCAGAAACAAAAGCAAGCACTTCTTCACTAAATGTATAGCGGAGCTTTGTTTCTGTAGCAGCATCAGAGCTTGTGTCCGTCGGTTTAGCTTTACAGGAGCAAGCGGTTGCTGTGATTAATAAACAGGCAAGTATGCCGCTTATTAAACGCATTCGCATTTCCTACACCTCCTAATTCTAAAAAGATTAATTATTTCTTTTCGTAAGGATGGCTTTCGTAAAATGCTTCAAGATTTTTTTCAATCTTCTTAACAAAGGTTGACCATGAAGCCTCAACTGCAGCATTTACCTTTTTCTCATAATCAGCTGCAAGAGCATATGGGTCGCTGCCGTTTTTAATCTGTTCTTCAACCTGTTTTCTGTAATCGCTCAAATCGTTCCAGAAGTTAGGAATAATTTTATTTGCATCTGCAATGAAAATGGTCTCAGGGTCTTCTATAATTGTTTCAAGCATATATTTCATACCGTCAGGTATATAATCACGCTTATTATAGTTTTCGATAACTTCCTTATTCTCGGTTGCAGGAGTATAAATCGCAAAGTTTTCAAGATTATCCTTACCCCAATCCATACGAGCAATACAACCGTCCTTATCGTAGCTCAAGAACTTAGCAAGCTCGTAAGCTTCCTTGCAGTTGTCCTCTGTTACAGCAGAAGTAAGGAATACATAGTCAACGTGTGTCTGTATTCTTTCCTCTATACCCTCAGCATGGGGAACAGGATAAAGATCCCACTCGAAATTAAAGCCCTTATTCATCCAATGAACTTCCCAAGAGTTGTGGTTACCGAATAAAACCTTACCTGATTTTAAAGCATCACCACTACCGCCGAACTTCTGGTCATAAGCATCTGGAACACCGTTATTTCTCTTATCCCATTCTTTAAGGTTATCTGAAATAAGACCGGGAACTGCCTTTAATTCCTCAACATAAGCCTTAGCTTTTGCCCAAGCGCCGTTAGTAAAATTAAACTTGTGATTACCCATATCATAGCCGTACATCTGTAAAGGAGCATTAAGCAAGCCACCCATAAGCTTTGTATCAAGGTTATGGGTCGGGTCGCTGCTATCTACAATGATATTAATACCCGAATACTTATTGTCGGTTGCTTTTTTAGCAAGATCAACGAACTCATCAATAGTCCAGTCATAATCAGGCTCATCAAGATTCTTAGTTTCAATAAGGTCAAGGTTTACCATTATACCGTTAAACTGAACACGGTAAGGAAGCGCATAAAGGTGGTCAAAATATGTATAATTATTAATACCGGCATCAAGTGCATCTTCCTTATCAGGATCTGCTTCAAAGAGATTATCAAGCGGATAAGCAAGACCTTGGCTTAAAATATAACCGAAATCCTCAACACCGAATGCAACCTCAGGCATTTTCTTAGAAGCCGCAAGCTTACTAATTTCTGTAGGTGTAGCACCTGCATCGCCCGAGCTTGCAACGATCTCTACCTTAATATTCTTGTGCTTCTCGTGAAAAGCCTTAACAGCAGCCTCTGTTTCATCCACCATATCGGTAGGAACAAGAAGGCTTATAGTTTTCACTTCTCCATTAGCACCGCCGTCAGCCTTGTCACCGCAGCCAGCGAAAACTGTTACTATCATAGCGATTGCCATAATAGCCGAAATAACTCTTAATAAACTTTTTTTCATAGCTTTTTCCCCTTTAGTGAAAAATATACAATAAGTTACGACCAAAGAAAGTCCACTTTGGCAATTTTATTATCTCATAGTTAATTGCTATATTCAATGTCACATACAATTAAAAAAGTTAACAATTCAATTTTGTTTTGCATTTTAATTACTATTGTGCTAATATATAGAAAAAGATAATCTTTTATTTGGTTTTACTCAAAACCAAATAAAATTAATTCTTTAATTCAGTCAAAAAACATCATTATTTACAAAGAAATCCATTCTTTTTCGAGGTGAACAGCTTTGCACGAGGACTTAAACATATTCGTATCCCCTACCGAATCTCCAACCTTTTGGGTTTGGATGAGTGGAAAATCCTATTGTGACGGCACCTATTCTATGGACCGCCCCTGTGCCGAAACCTGTGTACTTGAATATATAATTAAGGGTAGCGGCAGCTTAGAGCTTGACGGAAAGAAATTCACCCCCAAAGCCGGAGATATGTATATCCTTCCTCTTGGCAGCCATCAAAAATATTCCAGTAGTGCGGATGACCCTTGGGAGAAGATATTTGTTAATCTGCAGGGTACGGCTATTCCCTCTTTTATTAAAGCCTATAAGCTTAATAATCAAATACTTTTTAATAATTGCGAGTCCCTTTATCCAATATTTGTGGAAATCTTTAAAAAGACAAAGGAAAATCTCCCCACAGATACAATAATGGAAGAATGCTGTATGTTGCTTCATAAATTGCTAATGCGGCTTACTAGAAAAATTGAAGAAAACAAAGAGATACCTGAAGAAGTAAGAATTCTTAAGGATTATATTGAAAGCCATCTTTCAGAGGATATTTCAATGGACGAGCTTTCTTCCCTTATCTACCGTTCAAACGACTACACAAACAAGGTATTTCGCAAATATTACGAAATACCGCCCTACACCTATTATTTAAATAAGCGCATAGATATGGCAAAAGTACTGCTTACAAACACAGCTCTTAATATTAAGCAGATTGCCGAAAGGCTGGGCTACAAGGAATCGCATTACTTTTCAAAGCAGTTTCATTTGCTGACGGGTATGACACCTAAAGAATACCGAACAGCAGAAAAAACTAAGAAAATGTAAATGTTATTGCCTGATAAAATAACAAAAATGTGACTGTCTCGATGAGACAGTCACATTTTTTAATCGAATTTTAAAATAAGCTGCATATATCTTTTCACACAAGCCTGTAAATCGCCACGTGTGATTTTTCCGCTTTCAAGTGCAGTTTTAAGTTCCTCAGGATTACCGTCTGGCATTTTTATATCATTACCTGCCAAAACCTCATCGGAATGAACAGCTCGGTTAAACCAATCAGATACAACT
>JBGUVH010000073.1:0-3799 GCA_045134215.1 Acutalibacteraceae bacterium | reverse complement strand
GGTTGATATATTGGAAATACCCCTGATGCTTACTCTTCTTCTTTTAGTTACGGCATACCTTGCCTCGGGAAGCTTTAACCCGTTTTTATATTTCCGTTTTTAAGAGGTGATTTTAATGAAAAATAAAAGCTTAATAACGGTAATTTCTTTTGCACTTGTGCTGTGTGTTTTTTCAGTAATGTGCTTTGTAAAGCCCGAGGGCGATTTTTCCGAAAGTGAACGCCGTCCTCTTGAAAAAATGCCTGAGCTTTCCCTTGAAAGCGTTTTGAGTGGCAAATTTATGGCAGGCTTTGAAAAGTATGCCACAGACCAGGTGCCTTTTCGTGAATACCTTAAGAGCATAAAGGCAAATTTTGTTCTTAAGGTGCTTAATAAAAAGGAAAATAACGGCATTTTTATTCATGATGGCTATGTGTCGAAGCTGGATGGCGAAATAAATGCAGAAATGGCAGAAAATGCGGCAGAAAAGTTTTTGTATATTTACGAAAGCTATCTTAAAGGAAAGGATATGAATATTTACCTTTCCCTTATACCCGATAAAAACCTTTACCTTGAAAGCATGGGTTATCCTGCTCTTGATTTTGATGAGCTCGCTCGTATTATGCAGGAAAAATGCCCTTATATGACATATATTGATATAGCTAAGCTTTTAGAGCTTGATTCTTACTATAAGACAGATTCCCACTGGAGGATGGAAAAAATTGTGCCCGTTGCAAAGCTTTTGCTTGAAAAAATGGGCGTGACTTCCAATGCAGAATACGAAACACTTACATTGGATGTGCCTTTTTACGGTGTGTATGCAATGCAGTCCTCCTTAAAGGTGAAGCCTGATGAGATAACGTATCTCACAAATAGTTCTCTTGAAAACTGCACCGTGACATATTTTGACACGGGAGAGGGAAGAGAAGGTGCTATGTACAACATGGACAAGGCTTACGGGAAGGACCCTTACGAAATGTTCCTTTCAGGCTCAACCCCCTTGTGTGTGATTGAAAACCCGGAGGGTGATAAGGAAAAAGAGCTTATACTTTTCCGTGACTCCTTCGGCAGTAGCATTGCACCGCTTTTATGCGAGGGATATAGCAAAATAACCATTATAGACACAAGATATATACAGAGCTCACATTTGGGAAACTTTGTTCAGTTCAATGAAGGCAGCGATGTGCTGTTTTTGTACAGCACGGTGCTTATAAATAATTCAATGGCGTTAAGATAAAAGAGAATTAATGGATGCAAAAACATTTGTGCATCCATTTTTTGTTTTTTGTGATAAAATTATAAAAGGTTAAAACTTTTTTTGCTTTTAAAAGGTCTAATAGATGAACGGGCCGTAAGAAAAGAGAGGAGTTGATAAAATGAGCAAGGTAAAGCTGCTTGAAGCTTTTCTGGAAAATAACATTGATGGTATATACAGATTTGCTTATACATATATGCGGAACAAAGAAGATGCTGAGGATGTTGTTAACGACAGTGTTGTAAAAGCCCTGAAGGCTGTAAAAAAGATTAAAGATGAAAGCAAGATAAAAAGCTGGTTCTTTTCGATTGTGGCAAATACGGCTTTGACTGCGCTGAAGAAAAACGGACGATGCATATGTAAAGAATACGAAGTTATGGAAAATACCCCCACCAATGATGATTACTCTTATTTGAATTTTGAAAGTATGATTAATACCCTGGATGAAGACTTAAAGGCAATAATTGTGCTGAAATGCTGTGAGGATTTAACCTTCGGGCAGATTGGTGCGATTCTGAATGTCAGTGAAAATACAGCGAAAACACGGTTTTATGCTGCTGTTAAGAAGCTCAGAAAGGAGATTTTGTAATATGTACGAATTTTTAGACGGAAACGAAAATTATATTGCAAGTGAAGGCTTGAAGAAAAGTGTAAGGAGGAAAATTATGAGAAAGAAAATAGCGGATATAACAAAAGGCATAGGAACGATTGCGGCATCTTTTGTGTTGATTTTTACTGTAAGCGTAAATATGTCGCCCAAGCTTGCCCTGGCTGTAAGCGATATTCCCGTTATTGGTCAGCTTGTAAAGGTTGTAACTTTGCAAAAATATGAAAAAAATATAGGCGGCAGCAGTGCAGAGGTGGTTACCCCTAAAATTGAAGGGCTTCAGAATGAAGAGCTTATGAAGGAAATAAATAAAGAGTTAGGTGACAATGCCGAAAAATTTATTGAAGAATTTGAAAAGGAAGCGGTAAGCCTTTACGAGGAGTTCGGGGATAAGGCACATATGGGTATGGGCAGTGATTATGTGATCAGAACAAACTCGGATAAATATTTGTGCCTGGATGTTTATTTTTATAACACTGCAGGCTCTTCCTCTACGGTTCATAAGTTTTATACCATTGATAAGGCTACCGGAGATAAGGTGAGTTTAAAAGCTCTATTTAAAGAAAACAGCGATTATATTAATGCTTTAAGCGGTATTATAAAAAATGAAATGATAAGACGTAACAATGAAGAGGATGGTATGTTCTGGGTAGAGGACGATGAATTTGCGGAAGGCTTTAAAGCTATTGATGAAAATCAGAGCTTCTTTATAAACGACAGCGGAAATATTGTTATAGTATTTGATAAATATGCTGTTGCTGCAGGTGCTCAGGGATGCCCCGAGTTTGAGATTGATAAAAATGATATAAAAGATATTTTGAATTAAAGCAACAAAAGAGAATTTCTTCGGAAATTCTCTTTTTTGTTGTTGTAAGGAGGAGCGAGATATGATAAAATAAAAGTTATGAAAAGGATGGTTGAATTATGAGTTTACTTGACGGATTAAATAATATGCAGCGTGAAGCTGCAGAGAGAATAGATGGCCCCTTATTAGTTCTTGCAGGGGCGGGAAGCGGTAAAACAAGGGTTTTAACATACCGCATTGCGCACATGATTGAAGAGGGCATAAAGCCTTGGAACATACTTGCCATTACCTTCACAAACAAGGCGGCAAAGGAAATGGCTGAAAGAGTTGAGGCTTTGATAGGCGACAGCGCCAACGATATGTGGGTAAGAACCTTTCATTCTGCCTGCGTGAGAATATTAAGGCGTGATATTGATAAGCTTGGCTTTGACAAAAGCTTTAACATAATTGATGCAGATGACCAGAAGAGCCTTATCAAGGAATGCTTAAAGGAATTAAACCTTGACGATAAAATCTTTACACCAAAGGGCGTTATGGCTGAAATTTCCTCTGCGAAGGACTCTTTGAAGCTTCCTCCTGAATACGCAAAGGGGGTAGCGGGTGACTATAAGAAGGAAAAGATTGCACGCATTTATGAAATTTATCAGGAAAAGCTCCGCATTTCCAACTGTCTGGACTTTGATGATTTGATTGTGCAGACGGTAAGGCTTTTTATGATAAACCGCGAGGTTTTAGAATACTACCAGAACAAGTTCCGCTATATTCTGGTAGACGAGTATCAGGATACTAACAATGCACAGAATATTCTCATAATGCTTTTAGCGAAAAATCACCGCAATTTATGTGTTGTTGGTGATGACGACCAGAGTATTTACAAGTTCCGCGGTGCCAATATTGAAAACATACTTAACTTTGAAAAAATGTTCCCCGATGCACACGTGGTAAGGCTTGAGCAGAATTACCGCTCCACACAGAACATTCTTGATGCGGCAAACAGCGTTATTAAAAATAACCTGGGCAGAAAGGGAAAGAGTTTGTGGACAGATGCAGGGGAGGGCGAAAAGATAATTATTCACCGCGAGCCCAATGAACAGGAGGAGGCAGCTTACATTGCCTCTGAAATAAGAAGGCTTTATAATGATGGCTACAAGTA
>JBGUVH010000072.1:0-29695 GCA_045134215.1 Acutalibacteraceae bacterium | reverse complement strand
AAAAGTTTTTTTCTTACCTATCTTATGCACAATACCACCGCCTTTGTTTAAATATAGCATAGATCATATAATAAATCAATGCGAAGCATTGTATATCATCAATTCCGTAAGGAATTGCATATCATCAAAACGGAGTTTTGTATATCATCATTGCGAAAGAGGTTTTTGATACACGCCTAAAGGCGTGATGATATACAGCCTATCGGCTGATGAGATACAAGGTCGGTTTACCGCCCTTGATGATATGCCATTGCTTTCGCAATGGATAAAAAAATCGACTTGTTTTCACAAGTCGATTTTTTGGTGGGAGAAGATGGATTCGAACCATCGAAGTCAGAGACAACAGATTTACAGTCTGCCCCCTTTGGCCGCTCGGGAATTCTCCCATATTTAATTTAATATTAATAAAGCTTCAAGTCCGAAGAAAGTCAGCTTTATAAATGGAGCTGGTGGACGGACAAAGCTTTTCCTTACGGAAAATCTTCCGTGCTCGGTCACCGCACATACTGTGCAGTACCGCCCTTCGCACTTCGGCGCTAAAAACAATTATCAATTGTTTTACTGACGCGCCTCACCCTCTTAGGCTTCAAGTCCGAAAATGGTCAGCTTTATAAATGGAGCTGGTGGACGGACTTGAACCCCCGACCTGCTGATTACAAATCAGCTGCTCTACCAACTGAGCTACACCAGCAAATTTAGAACGCTAAAATAATATACCACAATGAACCTTTAAAGTCAAGCATTTTTTTAAAAAATGTGTTAATGTATTTTTTTCTAAAAACAGTCAACAATAAAAGGGAAACAAATTTAAGGAGTGTTTTTATGAAAAAATTTTCATCATTGTTTTTGTGTTTATTGTTAATTTTAGGCATCTGTTTTTCTTTTGCAGGTTGCAACAACAAGCGGGCTGAGGTTTATTTACTGAATTTTAAGCCTGAGTCTGCAAAGGTATACGAAGAGATTGCCAAGGTTTATGAAGAAGAAACAGGAGTAGCTGTCAAGGTTGTTACTGCGGCTGCCAACACTTATGAGCAGACACTAAAAAGTGAGGTTGCAAAAAATGACGCACCTACAATTTTTCAGGTAAACGGACCTATCGGTTTTCAGACCTGGAAGGATTATTGCGCCGACCTTACGGATACAAAGCTATACAGCTATTTGTCCGACAAGGATTTAGCTATTAAGGATAATGATAGAGTATATGCAATTCCTTATGTAGTAGAGGGCTATGGAATTATTTATAATAACGCTATTATGCAGAAATATTTTTCTCTGCCTGAGAAGAAGACAGAGCTTGACTCGGTTGATGACATTGACAGCTTTGAGGAGCTTAAAAGCGTTGTTGAGGATATGACCGCTAACAAAGAAAAGCTTGGTATTGACGGCGTATTTGCTTCCACCTCTCTTGCAGGTGGCGAGGACTGGCGTTGGCAGAGCCATCTTGCAAATGTTCCGATTTATTATGAATTCGGCGAAAATACAGACACCGACCCTACACTTAATGTAGTTAATGCGTCAGAAATAGCCTTTAAATATGCTGATAATTTCAAAAATATTTTCGACCTTTATGTAAATAATTCCGTAACCGCCAAAACCCTGCTTGGCTCAAAGTCCGTTAATGACTCTATGGCGGAATTCGCGCTGGGTAAATGCGCGATGGTGCAAAACGGCACTTGGGCGTGGTCACAAATCAGTGAGGTTAAGGGAAATACCGTAAAGGCAGAGGACATTGGAATTTTACCTATATATATGGGTATTGAAGGGGAAGAGGATTCTGGTATTTGTATCGGAACCGAAAACTATATTGCTATAAACAGTAAAGTGAGCGAGGATAAGCAGAAGAAGTCTATTGACTTCCTTAACTGGCTCTATAGCAGTGAGACAGGTAAAAAATATGTAAAGGAACAGCTTGGCTTTGCAACTCCCTTTAATACCTTTTCTGAAAATGAACAGCCAAACGACCCTCTTGCCAGAGAAATGTCGCGGTATATTAAGAATGAAGAAATTGAAACTATTCCCTGGGTGTTTGCAGGATTTCCCAGTGAGAATTTTAAAACCACCTTTGGCGATGCCCTGCTTCAGTATGTTCAGGGGAATAAAACCTTTGATGAAATAAAGGAAACCGTTAAAAATAAATGGCAAAGTGAGAGAAAATAATGGAAGAAAAGCAGATAAGAAAGTATTTTCCCGTTTTCGCGTTACCAACACTTCTTGTTTTTACTCTGATTTTTTTAATACCCTTTATTGCGGGAATATATCTTTCTTTTACCTCTTTTACCACAGTGACAGATGCTTCTTTTGTGGGAATAGAGAATTATATTACTGCTTTTTCCGACAGTGATTTTGTAAGGGCCTTTATATTTACTCTTGCCTTTGCAATACTCAGTGTTATAAGTATAAATGTAATAGCCTTTGCTCTTGCTCTGCTTCTCACAGGAAAGCTTAAGGGAACAAACTTTTTCCGCACCGTTTTCTTTATGCCTAATCTTATCGGCGGTATAGTGCTTGGTTATATCTGGCAGCTTATTATAAACGGTGTGCTCCTAAAGTACGGCTATTCCATTACAAGTGATGCTAAATTCGGCTTTATCGGACTGCTTGTGCTGATGAACTGGCAGATGATAGGATATATGATGATTATTTATATTGCAGGAATACAGAATATTCCTACTTCAATACTGGAAGCAGCGAAGGTGGACGGAGCCTCCTACTCCACCACCCTGCGCAGAATAATAATACCATCTGTAATGCCCTCTATAACCATCTGCCTTTTCCTTACCATTACTAATTCCTTTAAGCTTTTTGACCAGAACCTTGCTTTGACGGCAGGTGCTCCTGCAAAGCAAACGCAAATGTTGGCGCTTGATATTTACAACACCTTTTACGGACGAAGCGGATATGAGGGTGTGGGACAGGCAAAGGCAGTAATATTTTTTATAGCAGTTGCTGTAATATCTTTATTGCAGCTATATTTCACAAGAAAAAAGGAGAACGAAGCCTGATGGAAAAGAAAAATAAAATAACACAGGTAATAATTTTTGCTGTTCTCCTTGTCTTTTCTGCGGTTTTTCTTTTTCCTGTGGCTATAGTTTTAATGAATTCCTTTAAAACAAAATTTAATATCAGTAACGCTCCCTTTGTTTTGCCAAACAGTGATACCTTTGCGGGATTTGAAAATTATACCGAGGGTATTTCCGCTACCGATTTTCCTATGGCTTTCTTTTGGTCCCTATTTGTTACGGTGCTTTCTGTGGGAGCGATTCTTCTCTTTACCTCAATGACGGCATGGTATATTGTAAGAAGCAAGGATAAAATTTCCAAGGTGTTCTATTATCTATTGCTTTTCTCGATGATAGTACCCTTTCAGATGGTAATGTTTACAATGTCTAAAATGGCAAATATACTGGGACTGGATAATCCTTTAGGACTTGTAGTTGTCTACCTTGGCTTTGGTGCAGGTCTTTCGGTTTTTATGTTCTGCGGCTTTATAAAATCGGTGCCTCTCGGTATTGAGGAAGCGGCTACAATTGACGGTTGCAATCCTATACAGACCTTTTTTCTTGTAGTGCTTCCTTTGTTAAAGCCTACCGCCATTACTATAGCCATTCTTGATACTATGTGGATATGGAACGATTATCTACTGCCGTATCTCACAGTCGGTCACGATTATAAGACCATTCCCATAGCGGTACAGTATTTAAAGGGAGGCTACGGAAGTGTTGATATGGGAGCTATGATGGCTATGCTGGTGCTTTCGATTATACCTGTAGTGTTGTTCTATCTCTTTTGTCAGAAGTATATAATTAAAGGTGTGGCGGCAGGTGCAATAAAAGGTTGACATTTTATTGCTTAACGGATATTATAATTATACAAAAATATACCGCTCTTCTTTGAAGGGCGGTTACTGTTATGGGGGAGAAAAATGAGTCCCGTGTTTTTTGTGAACAGTATTGCTTTGGGCATAGGTCTTGCTATGGATGCCTTTTCGGTGTCTATGGCTAACGGACTGCATGAGCCCTGTATGAAAATGAGAAAAGCAATATCTATAGCTGCCTTATTTGCTTTTTTTCAGGCGCTTATGCCTCTTCTTGGCTGGGTATGCGTACATACTGTAGTTACTGTTTTTTCTTCCTTTGAAAAAGTAATCCCCGTTATAGCTCTCATACTGCTTTCCTTTATTGGCGGTAAAATGCTTATAGACGGTATTAAAAATAAAGGGGAAGAGGAATGTGGGGCAACTACTCTCGGTGCACTGATAGTACAGGGAATTGCTACGTCTATAGATGCTCTTTCTACAGGCTTTACAATTTCCCATTATAGTGTATATATGGCTCTGCTTTGCGCCTTGATAATTGCTGTAGTTACATTTATTATTTGTCTTATCGGTGTTATGATAGGCAAAAAATTCGGCACCGCCCTTGCAGGAAAAGCCGGAATACTCGGCGGAATAATACTTATTGCAATAGGTATAGAAATTTTTGTTTCGTCAATAATATAAAAAACACTTGCTTTTTATAAAGCATTGTGGTATAATTCATTAGCTACCGTTTACTATGCTTTCGGTGACGGCCCATTGGGAATTCACTAATGACCGATTGCTTGGTTAACGGCGGACGATTTATCATAAAAGGAGTGAAAGAAATGACAGCAGAGAGAAAACAGGCTCTTATTAAAGAGTATGCTATCAGCGAAGGTGATACCGGTTCTCCCGAAGTGCAGATTGCTCTTCTTACCGAGCGTATTAACGAGCTTACCGCTCATCTTAAGGTTCACGCAAAGGATCATCATTCCCGCCGCGGTCTTTTAAAGATGGTTGGTCATCGTCGTAATCTTCTTGCCTATCTTACTAAGGTAGACATCAACAGATACCGTTCTATCATCAAGCGTCTTGAAATTCGTAAGTAATTGTACAGGCGGCAGACCGAATTGCTTCGGTCTGCCTTCTTGCAGTTTTCAGGTGGTTTATAATTAGCGGTAAATCGAGTATCGATAGAATCGGTATTGGATTTATTGCTAAAGTAAGCCCCCTGAGAAAAATAAAAGGAGGTAAAAATTTATGTTCGAAAATTACAAAATCTATGAAACCGAGCTTGCCGGAAGACCTTTAAAGCTTGAAACCGGCAAAATGGCACAGCTTGCTAATGCAGCTGTTATGGCTTCTTACGGTGACACCAGAGTTCTCTGTACCGTTACCGCATCTGCAAAGCCAAGAGAGGGTGTTGATTTCTTCCCCCTTTCAGTTGATTATGAAGAAAAAATGTATTCTGTAGGCCGTATCCCCGGCTCCTTTACCAGAAGAGAAGGAAAGGCTAGTGACAAGGCAATACTTGCTTCCCGCTGTATTGACCGTCCTATCCGTCCTCTTTTCCCCAAGGATATGAGAAACGACTGCTCTGTAGTAGCTACCGTTATGTGTGTTGACCCCGACTGCGACCCTCAGATTGCCGCAGCTATCGGTGTGTCTGCCGCTATAGCTATTTCCGATATTCCCTGGGCAGGTCCTATTTCTTCTGTTAATGTTGGTATTGTTGACGGTGAAATCGTTATCAACCCCACTCTTGAGCAGAGAAAGACCACTACCCTTGACCTTACCGTTTCTTCTACTGCTGACCTTGTTGCTATGATTGAAGCAGGTGCTAATGAAATTCCTGATGATGTTATGTTCGACGCTATTATGGCAGGTCACGAGGCTAACGTAAAGGTAGTTGAGTTCATTAACGGTATTGTTAAAGAAATCGGCAAAGAAAAATTTGAATTTCAGTCTAACGACCCCGATCCTGCTATTATGGAGGAAATCGAGTCATTCTGTATTGAAGATGTTAAGAAGGCACTGGATACCGATGATAAGCTTGTAAGAGATGCTGCTCTTCTTCCTATCTATAACGCTGTTCACGAAAAGTTTGATGAGCGTTTTGAAGGTCAGGAGGAAAAGCTTGACGAGATTATGTACCTTGTTCAGAAGCACGTTGTACGCGCTTGGCTCAAGGATGAGAAGAAGCGTGTTGACGGCAGAGGTATTGATGAAATCCGTCCTCTTGACGCTCAGATTGACCTTCTTCCCAGAGTTCACGGTACAGGTATGTTTACCCGCGGACAGACTCAGGTTCTCTCCTGTGCAACTCTTGCTTCCGTCAGCGAAGCACAAAAGCTTGACGGACTTGATGAAGAAACCGAAAAGCGTTATATCCATCATTATAATTTCCCCTCCTTCAGCGTTGGCGAAACAAAGCCCAGCAGAGGACCGGGAAGAAGAGAAATCGGTCACGGCGCACTCGCCGAGCGTTCTCTTATCCCTGTACTTCCCAGTGTTGAAGAGTTCCCCTATGCAATAAGAGTTGTGAGTGAGGTTCTTTCCTCCAACGGTTCTACCTCTCAGGCATCTGTCTGCGGTTCTACCCTTGCTCTTATGGCTGCAGGTGTTCCCATTAAGGCTCCTGTTGCAGGTATTTCCTGCGGTCTTATCACTGGAGACGAGGGTGTATACGGCGACTTTATGACTATGGTTGACATTCAGGGTCTTGAGGACTTCTATGGCGATATGGACTTTAAGGTTGCAGGTACTAAAGAGGGTATTACCTCTATCCAGATGGACTTAAAGGTGCACGGTCTTACTCCCGCTATTATCAAAGAAGCTCTTGAAAAGACACATAAAGCAAGAAATTATATTCTTGATGAGGTTATCTGCAAGTGTATAGCAGAGCCCAGAGCAGAGCTTTCAAAATATGCTCCCAAGATGCTTTCTACCGTTATTGACCCCACAAAGATTGGTGATGTTATCGGTAAGCAGGGCAAGGTTATCCAGTCTATTCAGGAGCAGTGTGAGGTTACTATTAACATCGAAGATGACGGTCACGTTTATATTGCGGGTATCGACATTGATAAGTGTCAGCAGGCACTTTCTATTGTGGAAACTATTGCCAATGACCCTGAAATAGGTGCTATTTATAAGGGTAAGGTAACCAGACTTATGAGGTTCGGTGCTTTTGTAGAAATCGCACCCGGTAAGGAAGGTCTTGTTCATGTAAGTAAGCTCGATGTAAAGCGAGTTGAAAATGTTGAAGACGTTGTTTCTGTAGGCGATGAAGTAATCGTTAAGGTTACTGAGATTGACGATCAGGGCAGACTTAACCTTTCCAGAAGAGATGCTCTTGTTGAAATTGAAGGCGCAGTTGTTGAAGAGGGTGCTGACGAAGAACAGCCAAGAAAGCCCAGAAATAATAACGGACAGCGCCGCGGCTTCAGACGCCGTAATGACTAATCGTCTGTAATATAATCATTAAAAGGGACGGTTATAAAAATTGCCGTCCCTTTATTTTCAGGAGAAATTAAAATGGCAGATATAAAAAAGGAAATAAACCGCAGACGAACCTTTGCGATAATTTCTCACCCTGACGCAGGTAAAACGACCCTTACCGAAAAGCTGCTTCTTTACGGAGGCTCTATTCAGCTTGCCGGAAGCGTAAAGGGTAAGGCTACCGCAAGACACGCTGTTTCCGACTGGATGGAGCTTGAAAAACAAAGAGGTATTTCGGTTACTTCATCTGTTTTACAGTTTGAATACGAAGGCTATTGTATAAATATTCTTGATACCCCAGGTCATCAGGACTTCTCGGAGGACACCTACAGAACCTTAATGGCGGCAGATAGCGTTGTTATGGTTATTGACGCGGCAAAGGGTATTGAGCCTCAGACAAGAAAGCTGTTTAAGGTAGTCGCAAGAAGAAATATTCCTATCTTTACCTTTATAAATAAGATGGACAGAGATTCCCGCGACCCCTTTGAGCTTATTGACCAGCTTGAAAAGGAATTCGGTATCGGCACCTATCCAATGAACTGGCCTATTGGCTCTGGCGTTGATTTCAAGGGTGTGTTTGACAGAGAAAACCGCAGAATTCTCGCCTTCGAACAGTTTAAAAAGGGACAGAGTAAATTAGAAGCGATTGAGTGTGATATTACCGATACAGATAAGCTTGACGAAATTGTAGGGCCCTATCTTCGCGCAGACCTTGTTGACCAGATAGAGCTTCTTGACGGCGCAAGCTATGACTTTGATTTAGAGCAGGTGCGGTACGGAAAGCTAAGTCCTGTTTTCTTTGGCTCGGCTCTTACAAACTTCGGTGTTGAGCCATTTCTTGAAAGCTTTTTAAAGCTTACTACACCGCCTCTGCCGAGAAATACGGTTGAGGGTACCGTTAATCCCGAGGACGATAATTTCTCCGCCTTTGTATTTAAAATACAGGCAAATATGAATAAGGCTCACCGTGACAGACTTACCTTTATGAGAATATGCTCTGGTAAATTTGAAAGAAATAAGGAATATTTCCATATTCAGTCGGGAAAAGCTATGAAGCTTCCTCAGCCTCAGCAGCTTATGGCACAGGAAAGAGAAATAGTGGATGAAGCTTATGCGGGGGACATCATCGGTGTATTCGACCCAGGAGTTTTCTCTATAGGCGATACAGTTTGCTCACCGAAAAACAAGGTTACCTTTGAGGGTATTCCTACCTTTGCGCCTGAGCATTTTGCTGTTTATGAACAGGTGGATACCTTAAAGCGTAAGCAGTTTGTAAAGGGTATGACACAGATAGCCCAAGAAGGTGCTATACAGATTTTCCATGAGCCTGAAAGCGGTATGGAAAGGGTTATAGTGGGCGTTGTAGGTGTGCTTCAGTTTGAAGTACTTGAATACCGACTTAAAAACGAATATAATGTAGATGTGAGAAAAACTCCGATGCCCTATGAGCTAATCCGTTGGATTGAGGGCGAAAATATTGATGTTAAAAAGTTGAATCTTACCTCCGATACCAAGCTTGTACAGGATTTTAAGGACAGATACCTTCTTATCTTTACAAGTGAATGGAATATAAACTGGGCGCTGCAAAAAAATGAAGGATTAATCCTTTCTGAGTTTTCTAATAATTAGAGGGAATATTATGTTTGGTAAAAAATTTGCATTCGGTGTTAATTATTGGGCAAGTGAAAATGCTACACGTATGTGGCGGGAATTTGATGCTGTTGCTATAGAAAAGGATTTTAAAGCCCTTTATAATGCAGGAGTAAAATGGATTCGTCTTTTTCCTACATGGGATGATTTTCAGCCTATAAGAGAGCTTACCACATGGGGCGGTACTCACGTGGAGGTGGTTTATGAGGACGAAACCCCGAGAGATAATTCTCCCGAGGGAATTGCCGGTGTTTCTAAGGTTATGATGGACCGACTTGAAACGGTGATGAACCTTTGTAATAAGTATAATTTTAAGGTTGACCTTGCTATTTTTACCGGCTTTATGAGCAGTATGAACTATATTCCCCGCCTTTTTGAAAACAAAAACGTATTTACCGACCCTGTTGCTCTTATGTGGGAACAGAAGTTTATTAAATATATTGTTACCCGTTTTAAAGACCACTCGGCTCTTGGGGGTTGGGACCTTGGTAACGAATGTTCGGTAATGCGCCAAATTGCAGGTGATGTAGCTGCACAGTATAGCTGGACCGCTATGGTAACAAATGCAATTAAGGCTATAGATAAGGAGCATCCCGTTATTTCGGGACAGGCAGAGCTTTCCACCGAAACAATCACTCCCGAAAGCACAGGACTTTGGCAGCTTAAAGAGCATGCTGAATGTGTAGATATTCTTACCACCCATCCGTATCCTATTTTCCGCCAGCCTAACGATAAAATTAATACTATGCGCCCAATTATGCACACCTCTGCAGAAAACAGCGTATATGAGGATATTGGCGGAAAGCTATCCTTTGTAGAAGAAACAGGCTCTATAGGCTACCAGACCTGCTCTCTTGACAGCGAAGCTGATTTTATAAGAGGAGATTTGTTAAGCTGTTACCTTCATGGCTGCCACGGTTATTTTTGGTGGTGCGCCTTTGATCAGGGTGTAATTGATTTTGCTCCGTATGACTGGAATAATATTGGCTCTGATTACGGACTTTTACATTCCGACAGAGCAGAAAAGCCTATAAGTAAAGAGGCTAAGCGTATTATGACCATTATTTCACAGATTGACCTGCCTAAATATGAGCGTCAGGCAGTTTGTGTTATTCCCCTTAACTTTAAAACGTCTCTTTCTCTTGCCGCTAATGTTATGTGCCTTGCCGAGCAGAATGACCTTGGTATTAAATATTGCTCTGCTACGCAACCTCTTCCCGATAGCGACCTTTATATTGTACCGAGAATTGAAGGTAACGGTGCGCTGAGAAGAAGCAGTGTAGAACGTCTTAAGGAAAAAGCAAGAAGCGGCGCTACTGTTTATTTCTCTATGGGCGGTGGCTTTCTCAGAATGTTCCCTGAGCTTACAGGTATAAATATAATTTCCCGCGAAGCCCCCTCTAAGCCTCTTACCGTTAATATTGAAGGCGTTGAGCTTCCCGCAAGTCCTAATTATATCTACCATACAAGCAGTATTGACGGTAAGGTTCTTGCAAACTTTAGTGACGGCACTCCCGCTATAGTTTCCCACCCCTTTGGAAAGGGTAAAATTATAATAAGTCTTTTCTCACCCGAAGCACAGACAGCTTGGCTCAAGGGCGCTTTTGACAGAGAGGATGCACCTGCTTACCGTAAGGTTTATGCTCTTATTGCAAAAGCTGCAGGAGTTAAGCCTACATTTTATACAGAGAATCCTTATGTTTGTACTAAGGAGCATAAAATAGATGCTAAGCGCAGTATTATTTCACTTATGAACTATTCAGACACTGTACAGGAATATACTGTAGGCGCTACTGTGGGCTATCAGGTAAAAAAGACATTTTACGGTGAACTCAATGGAAGACTTTCAAAAAACGAAGCCGTTATTTTTGAAATAGAAAAATACTGATATGACAGATTTATGGAGTTATTTGGAAAAAGCAGATAAACCAATAGTTTTATACGGCACCGGAGATGGTGCCGATAAAATTTATGAGGAGCTTTTAAAAAGAAGTATAAAAATAAGCGGTGTCTTTGCATCCGATGGTTTTAAAAAAGGCAAGGAATTTGCAGGGTTTACGGTAACCTCTTATGAGGAACTTAAAAACAAACTGGGCGAAATGGTTATACTTGTTTGCTTTGGCAGTCACCTTGACAGCGTTATAAATAATATTAAGAGCTTAGCAGAGGATAACGAATTATATCTGCCCGATGTACCTGTTTGTCAGGGTGAGGTTTTTGACATAAGCTTTGCAAGAAAGCACAGAAGTGAGCTTGAAAGGGTGTACTCTCTTCTTGCTGATGAGCAGTCAAAGCTGGTCTTTAAAAATACGGTTTACTTTAAATTGACGGGAAAGCTTGATTACCTTATAGAATGTGAAAGCGAAAAGTCTGAGTCTTACGGACTTTTAAAGCTTAAGGGAGAACACTTTCTTGACCTTGGCGCCTTTAACGGTGATACGATAGCTGAGTTTGTTTATTATGATAAGTGCTATGGCAGTATTACGGCTCTCGAACCGGACAGCCGCAATTTCAGAAAGTTGACTGAAAATACACAGTTTATGAAAAAAGTGACCCTTATTAATGCAGCTGTAGGGGATAAAGAAGGAAGTGTCTTTATCTCCAAAAACAAGGGCAGAGGAAATAGGCAGGGAGGAAAAACCGTTGAAATCAGTAGTGTATGTATTGATAATGTCGCTCAAAAGAATCCTTTCACATTTATTAATATGGATGTGGAGGGGAGTGAAGCGCAGGCGATAGACGGCGGAAGAGCAGTTATTTCTCAGAAGCCTAAAATGCTTGTTGCCGCTTATCACAGAAGCAAGGATATTTTTACTTTACCGCTGAAAATTCTTGAAATTAACCCCGATTACAAAATCTATATGCGAAAACATAAAGCGATTCCTGCATGGGATATAAATTATATATTCATTTAGAAAGTATCTGAATAAACCTTCTATGCACAGTCAAGCTGACTTTCATAGAGGGTTTTTCTGATTTATGCACAGAAGGTGTTGACTTTAAAATTTATTATGTTAAAATTAATTTGAATGTGTCTGTTTTTTGAATAAAATGTTGAAAAAAGGAGAATGTGTATGCAATTACTTTATATTGACCCCGGTACAGGAAGTATGCTGTTTACGGTGTTACTCGGCATTATCGGTGCGGCCGTTTACTCTTTGCGTATGCTTTTTATTAAATTAAGGTACAAGCTTGGCGGTAAGGTGGAAGCCTTAGGCAAGAAAATACCCTTTGTGATTTTCTCTGACGATAAGCGTTATTGGTCTATTTTTGAGCCTATTTGCAAACGTCTTTCTGCTTACGGCAAAGAAATTCTTTATATCACAGGCTCACCTGATGACCCTGCTCTTTCATGTGAGTTTGATAATTTCAGTGCGGAATGTCTGAAGGGTAACAAGCTGTATACACGTCTTAATTTTATTGAGGCTAATATAGTGTTTTCAACTACTCCTGGGCTTGAGGTTTATCAGTGGAAGCGTTCAAAGAATGTTGATTTTTATGTTCATATTCCTCATGCTGCTAATGATATTGTGATGTACCGTATGTTCGGTATAGATTATTATGATGCAATTATGCTCTCAGGGGACTATCAGATAAAACAAATTCGCAACTTGGAAAAGCTGAGAAGTCTTCCTGAAAAAGAGCTTATTAAGGTCGGCATACCTTATATGGATAAGATGGCTGAACGACTTGAAAGTCACGGTCCTGCAAAAGAGCATCCCCGTACAGTTCTTCTGGCTCCATCTTGGGGGCCCAGTGCGTTGCTGAAAGTATATGGAGAAAAAATAATTGATGTTTTACTGAAGACAGGCTACAAGATTATCGTTCGTCCTCATCCACAGTCCTTCGCCTCGGAAAGCGAAATGATTAGTGGGCTGATGAAAAAATATCCCGACTCAGAGCAACTTGAGTGGAATCGGGATACCGATAACTTTGAGGTACTGCTTAGGTCTGATATTCTGATTTCCGATTTCTCAGGTGTTATTTTTGATTTTTCTCTTGTTTATGACAAGCCTGTTATTTATACCGACCCTAAGTTTGATGTAAGTGTGTATGATGCTTGGTGGCTTGAAGATAAGCTGTGGACTGTATCTGCCCTTGAGCGGCTGGGCACAATGCTTACTGATGAAAATATGGAAAACCTTAAGGAACTTATTGATAACTGTATTGACGACTCAAGCTTTATTGAGGACCGTCGAAGTGTTAAAGAAGAAACATGGGCATATAGCGGTGAGGGTGCAGACCGCGCCGCCGAATATCTCATTAAAAAATATGAGGAGTTAGAGGGGAAATAAATGTCACTTATTTCAGTATTAGAAACCTTATTTATCGGACCGCTTAAACTACTGTTTGAGATTATTTTTCAGGTTGCCTATAAATTTGTTAATCATCCGGGACTGAGTATTGTTGTACTCAGTCTGGTAATGAATATTTTGGTATTGCCGCTTTATAAACGTGCTGATGCTATGCAGGAGGAAGCCCGTGATATTGAGGCAAAGCTTTCCAGAGGTGTCAACCATATTAAAAAGGCATTCAGCGGTGACGAGCGTATGATGATTCTGCAGACCTATTACCGTCAGAATAATTATAAGCCTACAAATGCGCTTAACGGCTCTGTGTCCTTGCTTTTAGAGGTGCCCTTCTTTATGGCTGCATACCAGTTTTTGTCACATCTTGATGTGCTTAGCGGTGTGTCCCTTGGTCCTATTCGTGATTTGGCATCACCTGATGCTCTTATTACTATTGGCTCCTTTACGGTGAATGTTCTCCCCGTACTGATGACACTGATTAATGTTATTTCCTCTGCTATTTATCTTAAGGGCTTTCCGCTGAAAACTAAGATTCAGCTTTACGGTATGGCGGCGTTTTTCCTTGTTTTTCTTTATACATCACCGTCAGGACTTGTGTTTTACTGGACTCTTAATAATATTTTTTCCTTGCTTAAGAATATTTTCTACAAAATAAAAAATCCCGCCGCAGTTATTCGTATTATTACTGCAATACTGGGAGTTATAGGTATTGTTCTTGCTTTTGTTTTGTATCCGTTCAGCTCTTTAAAATGCAAGTGCCTTATTTTCTTAGGTGTTTGCTTACTTTTGCCTATAGCTGTCCATCTTATAAAGAGCAAATGTCATTTCAAGGTAAAGGAAATAACTGCTGCACCTAATAAGAAGCTGTTTGTTATGGGGAATATTTTCCTTACTGTTATAATAGGCTTTCTTATTCCTGTAACCTTTATTTCTGCTTCACCTCAGGAGTATGTGGACATTTCCTATTTCCATCATCCTCTTTGGTATGTTGTAAGCTCCTTAGCTATGGCAGCAGGCTTTTTCCTTGTATGGTTCGGCGTATTCTATTGGTTAGCAAGTCCTAAGGCTAAGGTTATTTTTGAACGTGCTGTTTTAATACTTTGCGGAGTTTCTGTTGTTAACTATATGTTCTTCGGCACAAAGCTTGGCAATATTTCTTCTGCTTTGGTATACGACGGCGGAATGAGCTTTGGTTTATCAGAAATTCTTATAAATATCGGCGTAGTTATAGCGGTAGCGGCGGTGCTTTATTTCATAGCTATTAAATGGGCAAAAGTTGTGCCTGTTCTGCTTATTACTGCGTCCATTGCTTTAATAGCTATGGGCGGTATGCATATTAACACTACAGTAAAAGCTGTTAATAATATTTCTGTGGAGCAGAGTGACGAAATTCCCAACTTTAGTCTTAGTAAAGACGGAGAAAACGTAGTAGTAATTATGATGGACCGTGCATTAGGCTCTTATCTGCCGTATCTGATGGAGGAAAAGCCTGAGCTTAGAGAAAAATTCGGAGGCTTTACCTATTATACCAATGTTGTGTCCCACGGTGGCTTTACTAACTTCGGCACTCCCGCAGTATTTGGCGGATATGAGTATACGCCTATAGAAATGAATAAGCGTGATAAAGAAGGCTTGACAGAAAAGCATAACGAGGCGCTGAAGGTTCTGCCTGTTCTGTTTGACCGAAACGACTATGATGTAACGGTATTTGACCCTGTATATGCTAATTATAACTGGTCCTCTGATACTTCTATTTATAATGAATATCCCGACATAAAAGCCTTTGTTACGGAAGGAGCATTTCTGTCAGAGGCAAGTAAGAAGCGTGCTGTGGAAAACAATCACCGCAACTTCTTCTGCTTCTCGGCTATGAAATGTATGCCCGTATTTATGCAGCCGCTTATATACGACTACGGCACCTATCATCAGGCAGCCACTTATGACGAAGAGTATATCTTCACAGTGCAAACTGTTGAGGATGGCTCTACCTCTAAGGCACAGGGCGGTGATCAGGCATTTATTGATAGCTATAATGTAATAAATAACCTGAAAAATATTACCCATGTAAGTGATTCAAATACTAACACATTTCTAATGATGGCTAATAACGCTACCCATCAGCCAATGCTGCTGCAAAAGCCTAACTATGTTCCTGCTGAAATTGTAGATAACACAGTATATGATGAAAATTTGACCGGTTCTGTTACCGTAAACGGTAAGGAGATGCAGCTCGAAACCTTGCTACAGGTAACTCACTATCACGTGAATATGTCTGTTATGCTGAGAATTGGCGAATGGCTGGATTATTTGCGTGAGCAGGATGTGTATGACAATACAAAGATTATCATAGTGTCTGACCATGGCGACCCACTAAAGCAATTTGATGAGCTAATAGCCGATGATATTGACCTTCAGCATTATCATCCATTGCTTATGGTAAAAGATTTCGGTAGCAAGGATTTTAAGATTTCTGATGAATTTATGACCAATGCAGATGTACCCTCTCTGGCAACAAAGGGTTCTATTGAAAACCCTGTTAATCCCTTCACAAACAAACTGATTAATGCGGATGAAAAAGCCCTACACGATCAGTATGTTATTATTTCGAACGATTGGGATGTTATGTTTAATAACGGAAACACCTTCAATGCGGCTCGGTGGGCTAAGGTGAACAATAACATCTGGGAGTCTGAAAACTGGTCCTTCTATAAGGAAGAAGCAGTACTGAAGGAATACGCTTTCCCTCAATAAACTTTAAGTTAAATAAAAAATGATGATAAAAATAGCACTTGATTCCAGAAAGGTATCAAGTGCTATTCTTTATTTAAATTCTATTATTTCGTATTTCAGTTCGCCAAGGAATTCGCTTATGTCATCCGTTGCTACCGAGTTTTCGATTTTTGCCAGCATATCATCATAGATAAAACATTCAACACTGTCAATATACTCAGAGAATTTAACACTGTCAATGCTACAATCCACACCATCTGCTTCACTCATAAGCTTGGCATAGTATCGGAACAATTCATAAAGTCCGCTGTGGGTAGTAATACAGGCGTGAAGCTTTAGCTTCATATCGTCTTTAACAAGCTTCTTTTTATCAGGTTCTTCCTGTGATTTCTCTTTAACCTGTATTTTCGCTTTTTCAAAAGGCATAAAGCCTTTAAGCAGATAATAAGCGTTCCATCTTGCGTGCTCCTGAGCAATAAGCGCGTTACGCATACTTTGTGTTCTATAATCCTCATAACAGCTATGCTCAATTTTCGAAATATATTTTTCCTTAAGCAATTGCTTTGAAGCATCAATATTTGGAGTATTTTCTGCCTTTTTCATATCAAGCCCTAAAAGGTTAAGCTTAAACTTAAGATTAATTGCAGCATAGGTGTTAGCATAACGCTTGAAGTGGTCGAGTCTATTCCAGCTTTCCTGAATTTCCTCTTTAATGCTCTTGCTTTTCTGCACATATTTTTTGTTCATTATAAAGGCAAGGTCTGAAAGACTGTTATTAACCACCACATCGTGATTGAATATTTCATCGGGATTTCCCCAATAGGTTATGTATTCATCGTTCTCAGGAAAAGAAAATCCCGAATAAATGAATATATGATAATTTTTTCTGCCGTCTAACATTGAGCGAAGCTTTGCGCCGATTTTAATATTCTGATAATAATCCTTTGTATCAATAATAATCCAGTTGTAGCTGTTTTCTCCCACAGCTATAGTGTCCGCAACCTCCTTAAAGTGCTTGGTATCCTCACATTCTTCGGTAAAATGAGGGATAAAGCGGTGGACCTTGGTGTTAAAAGGCAGAGAAGGAAGGGGGAAATACTTATCACTGTCAAGCTCGTTTAAATCTTCCTCAAGACCGTTTATGTAACGGTGTGAGGTGTCGATATTATTATCAAAAATATGATAATTTACAGGGTAAACATCATAGATCTTTGTATTGTCGTTCCACTTAACAAACTGATTATTGTTTACGCACTGACGGTACATTTCGCGGTTTGTAGAGCCAAAACCAATAAATGCTACATTAATGTCAGCCTCTGCCTTAAGAGAGGTATCCTCTTTGTAAAAATTCCGCGGTATGTACTGGGTGAGTGGATTTGCCATAGTAAAGCGTCGGCAGAGAAGCTCATCAGCAGAAAATGTGGTTATTTTATGCTTTAAATCACTGTTGCTGATTATTTCAGCCTGTATAATTTCTGCCTTACTGCTGTCCATTTCTACATATAGGTTAATGTTCTTTTGTGTTTTACAGCTTTTGCTATAGTTAAGATATGTGTTTATGTATTCAAGACCGCTATCGTCATAGTCAAAGCATATTATATTATATCGGGTTGTTTTGTTAAAAAGAAAGCTACCCAGAAGCTGAGGTGTGAAATTTCGGTTGAGTACGGTGTAGCCCTTGTCTACAAGGTCTTTTACGGTGTCGCGGTCAAGTACGCTGTCACTCAGAATTACGCAAGGAGTGTTTTGGGCATAATTAAGAGCGCTCTCGCTTGTACCAATAACAATGTCACATTCTTTTTTATTAAGCTTTGACGATAATTTCAGACGGTTGCGCATAATCTGACTGAATACGGTTATAGCGGCATTAACCGAAGCCATAACCGAGAATACAGCGCCGAAAAGGAAGGTTACATTGAAAATTTCCACATCTTCGGAAAGTGGCATTAAAAAAGCGGGATTAGTTTCGCCGCCCAGCATTTTAAGAGAACCTCCGAATCTGTCCAGAACCTCGGGTATAATGTTATATTCTTGTTTAAGCTCTGTTAAGCTATATAAAAGTGGTATCAGATACAGGCTGAAGTTAAGCACAAAGGCTATAATCATAAAAAACAGGGGGCTTTTGTACTTCGTGAAAACAAATTTACATAAAAAGAAAAATAATAGCAGTAATATTTCTGTCACAAGAACAGCTAAGCAAATGCGTTCCCACATAGTTTAACCCTCCTGATTTTGTTTTAAATCACCCTTTATCTGTGTGGTTGAAATTTCGGGTGTTCGAGGAAGATATACTACCTCGCAGTATTCCTTGAGAAAATCAAACTTGCCTTCCCAGTCATCACCCATAACAAAGGTATCCACCTTGAATTCCTTTACGTCAGAAATTTTTTGCTCCCAGTTTTCCTCGGGTATAACAAGGTCAACATAACGTATGGACTCTAAAAGAAGCTTTCTTTTTTCATAGGAAAAATAACATTTTTTCTGCTTTTGGTTCCAGTTGAATTCATCGGTAGAAAGGGCAACTATAAGATAATCACCCTGCTCCTTTGCTCTTTTCAAAAGGTTAATGTGTCCGTAATGAAGTAAATCAAATGTTCCGTAGGTAATAACTTTTTTCATACTATCTATTCTTCCTTTACTTTATTTAGTATCCACTCTGCTGCATAGTCAGATGCATTAGAACAGTCGCAAAAGCCGTGAAGCTTTTTGAAGGCTTTAATGGCTTTTTCATATTTTTCCTCGTCAAAGGACAGTATCGCTTCCTCCAGCTGATTATTATTTTCACATAGCTCAAAGGGCAGCTCTGAAAAATCAAAATAGTAATCTCTTTCAAGACGGTATTTTGATACATCACTGGCATAAAGAAGGCTTGGCTTTTCAATAAGCAAAAAGTCAAAAATAACCGAGGAATAATCGGTAATAAGCATATCGGAAATCATATATAATTCCTGCATATCAGGATAATAAGAGGCATTTATAAGCACCTCTGGGTCGTACTCAATATTATCCGAAAGCTTAAATACATTGGGATGAAGGCGGAGTAGAATTTTCCATTTTCCACCGAATTTTTCTTCAAGAGCCTCTTTGCATCTTTTATAATCTATATCATATACAGACAGGTCGTGATTTTCGCGGAAGGTAGGAGCATAAAGGAGAAGCTTTACACCGTCTTTGATATCAAGACTTTTCTTTATTCGGGCTACATCGCTTTGGGTAAAGCTTAACAGACGGTCGTTTCGGGGAAGGCCCTTCTGAATTATTTCCCCCTGAGGATACCAGAAATAATTGCGGTAGTCGCTTGTCAGGGTATCACAGCTTGATAGCATAACATCACACTGCAAAGCGTCTCTTTTTGCCATACGAAGATACTCAGAGGAAAGCTTCTCAGGTACCATATTTTCAACCTTTTTCATACCCAGACCGCCGTGCCAGGTCTGCATATAGTACTGATTTTTCTTCTTCATACAGTATTCCTTGCGGCTGTTATCCACCCATACCTTTGCGGTGGACATTTCATAGATATATTTAAAGGAACGGAAGGCAACAGTTCTTATGCAGGGGGGAAAATCAGGCTTTTCTTTTCCGTTTACCACCCATACAAGCTCAAGGTCCTCACCACTTTTAATAAGTGCCTCGGCAATGTATTTAGGATTATCGCCGTAGCCTCTTCCGTAGTAGGACTGAAAAACAATTTTATTCTTTTTAATAGGGAAAATGCGGCAGATTATCCAGAACGCACGGTTTAAAATTCTTGATAACAGATTCATTTATTTTCTCCTTTAAGGTTTCTATGCTTCATTACCACTATTATACGGTAAAGAAAGATTACCCATTCAGATACACTGGTCATAGCAGCCAGAGTAACACCGCTGATATTTCCTGTGAGAGCAAGAATTATTATACCTATAATATGAGTAGCAGTGCCTGTGAAAATGGAGTAGTTAGCATATTTTGATATACCAAGCGCTCCCATAACAGGAAAACCGAAAATATAGCTTGGCAGAATAACCGCTACAGCAGGCAGAAAGGCGCGAAGAATCGGAGCGGCACCTGCAAAATCCTTGCCGAAAGCAAATATACAAAGCGGCTGTGCAAAAATTCCCACCAGAATACAGCCCGCAACAATGGGAAGCATTATAAGAGGAAGAATTTTTTTAACAGGGCGGAAGTCTTTATTTTTTACCATATAGGGATAAAGACTGTCGGAAATAGGCGAAAAACCGTTTTTTGCGGTTGTGACTATTTTATCGGCAGATGCAAAATATCCTGTTGTAATGCCTGTTTTGTCCACGAAACCGAGAACTACGGTGTTGGTAGCACTGTAGACGGTGGTGGCAATTCTTGAATAGAAAAATACAGAGGAACGCTTAAAATCATTAAAAGCCTCTTTAAATGTGATTTTTGCAAAGCTGTAGCCCAGTCTTCTGAAAAGATGAAAATAGGCGAATATAACAGCAAGACAGTTACCGAGAAGCAATAAAAGGGGAACAATTATGTAATCTTCCTTTGCCTTCAAAAACACAAAGGTCATAACACAGAACAGAAGCTTTACACCTACTGTACGAAGGGTAACGGCAGTCATTTTTTCGATCCCTCTGTAAACATAGTCGGGTAAAAAGGAATTAACCGCGTAAGCGGCAAAGTATATTATGTATACTGCCTTGTTAGCGGAAAATTCCTTAACAGAAAAAAGAAGCACCGCCATAACAATAACAGAAATAATACCGAGAAAAACCTTTACTAAGGCAATAGAGGTTATTTTTTTACATACATACAGCCTGTCCTCGCGGTTTTTGGAGATATCCTCAGTAGCTGAAAGCATAAAACCGAAATCGAGGAATAACTGAAAATAAAGCATTACTGCAGCCGCAACACCAAGCATACCGTAAAGCTCAGGCCCTAAAATACGGGTCTGATAGGGTACGGTAATAAAGCTGAAAAGGTATGACGAAAACTGCAGAATATAAAGCATTACCGTATTCTGCAGTAAAACCTTGCTTTTTGAATCGATTTTTTTAAGCCTATTTAACATTGCGAACCTTCTTGATTATTTTATTAAGAGCCGAAAAGATTTTTATAAGGGTGTAATTGCCCTTTAGCGACCATTTTAAGAGCAGCAGTTCTTTTTTGCTGAGCATAGAGAGATATTTGTTATCAAGAGGGGTGGTAACCTTTGAGAGAAGCTCATTTCTCAAGGTATCGGCAGCCCCTTCAAAATGGCGTGTTATTGACTGCATTTCTCTTACAGGCAGAAAGAAGCCGTGAAATATACGTATAAAGCGTAACTCCTCTTTAAAGGACTCTGCAAAACCGTTATTAATGAAATAGTCGCAAATGGAATTTACAGCATTGATTCTCTCTGTTGTTATTCTGTTTAAATCGGGGGAGTGCATAATAGAGCCTGACCGCTGAAGATAGAAGTAAAGAGGCTCTTTGTTATAATAAAATGCGGATTTAATATGAGGAATAAGCTTTGGGGTGGTGTGCAGATCCTCATACCACAGCCTTTCGGGGAAGAGAATATCGGTTTTAGTGAAAAGCTCGGCTTTGTATAGGCGGTTACAGGCACTGCTTATAAAAGAAACGGCTTTTAAATCTTCATTTTCTATAAGGCGGTTTTCGGGAATAAAGGGACAGGGGTATTCAGCACCAAGTGAGCCGTCCTCAAAGACGGCAATACAGTCAAAAAGAACCAAGTCACAGCTATGCTTTTCTGCTATGGAATAACAGCGCATCAGTGCTTCATTATGAATAAAATCATCACTGTCAAGAAAAAACAGATATTTACCTGTAGCATTTTTTATGCCTGTGTTTCTGGCGCCGCCAAGACCCTTATTCTCCTGATGAATTACCGAAATAAAGGGAAATTTATTACTGTATTCGTCGCAGATAATGGGACTGCTGTCTGTAGAACCGTCATCAATAAGAAGTATTTCTATATCCGGAAAGGTCTGGGAAAGTACACTGTCTACACATTTATTAAGATATTTTTCAACATTATAAACAGGTATTATTACACTGATTAAAGGCATTGTTTTCCTCCGTTACAGAACATTTTTCAGCTTGTTTAAAAAATTGACAGCTTTATACATTTTATTTTTCGAAAGGAAAAATAAAAGTCTGCGTTTTTTTGAAAGACGGGTTTTAATATATTGATTTTTATAAAGCTTCGGAAAGGTTTTGTTAATATATTCCCAGAAGTGATTGAGTAAGATATGCTTAGGCTCGGTTGCGGCTACTCTGTTAACAGACAGTACTGCTATATGAAGAGCGGCGGCATATTCAAGCTCGCTGTAAAAGGTGTCCAGCTCATTCTTTTCTTTAAAGTAGTTCACAAGACCGTCTACCGCAGCTATCATATCAATGTTTTTGTTATTGTTTACCGTATGCATTATTGAGTCGCTGCGTTGCAGATAGTTATAGAAGACCTTGTCGGTGAGAAGAACATTCTTGCTGTTAAGAACTGCTTTCGGCAGTGTGGCAAGGTCCTCAAACCAGATACGCTCAGGAAAATAAATTCCTGTTTTCTTAAACAGAGAAGCCTTAAACAGCTTATTGCAGATATAAGGGTTATCAATGGCTTCAACCAAATATTCTTCCCTTGTTGTCTTTTCACAGCCTGAAGCATTTGCTTTGTAGGTGTAAACGGTTTTTCCGTCTTCCTCTATAAAGTCAATACCAAAGCAAATAACGTCAGCCTCGTTTGTTTTTGCCATATCGTAAAGATAGGAAAGACAGCCTTCCTTAAGGGTATCGTCACTGTCTACAAAGAGAAGATAGTTGCCATCTGAACTGTCAATTCCTGTATTTCTGGCGCCGCCAAGACCTTTATTTTCCTGATTTATAACCTTTAGCGTGGGATAAAGGGCAGAATATTCATTTAAGATTTCACCGCAGGTATCGGGAGAACCGTCATTTACTGCAATAACTTCAAAGGAATTAAAGTCCTGAGAAAGCACCGAGTCAAGACATTTTCTCAGATACTTTTCTGCCTTATAAACAGGAATAATTACCGAAATTTCAACATTCATTTTTCACATTCTCTTTTTTTCTTTTAATATAATGGAAAATATAACCAAGTAACAACCAGAAAATAACAGAGGTCGGGGAATTGGTATATATAACATCAGTAACAAACATTGCGCATACCAGCGAAGAAATTACGCAAATAAACATAACGCATATATACTCATAATCTTCGTCGGGGGTTTTTGCAATATTCTTAAAAATATAAAATACCGTAAACACTGCAAAAGCGGCGAATAAAATAATTCCTGTAATTCCCTGTCCGGCTAGAACATTGAATATTATATTATGGGTGTTATTAAAAGCACCGTGATTGTTGTTTACAAGATATGTGTCGGGCATTTGTGTTTCTGCATAGCTTTTAAGGTTATAGTAGGAAACACCGAAAGCCTTGTTTTGAGAGAATATTTCAACACCGCTTTTCCAAAGGTCGAAACGGCGGTTGCTTATATCACTTTCAAGGTCCTGCTCCCTGCCGTCCTCGTATTCGGGGACGTCCTCACCCTCTGAAGACTGATAATAACGGTATTCAACAATTTCGCTGTTTACCTTATGAACACCTGTAATAATCAGTAAAGAGGAGGCTGATATAAGAAGGGCAAGAATAACTACAAGAGAGATTTTTAAAAAGCCTTTAAAATTAAGCTTTTTAAGACCAATAAAAAGAATATATAAGAAAATAACAGCGAAAAGTGCTACCATACCTGTTCGGGAGCCTGAAAGACAGAGATATAAAAACTGAACGAAAATGTTGAAAATTAAAAATGCTCTGAGCAGCTTATTTTTGTTCTTTCTAATGTAGTAAACCGAAAGAACAATGGTTATAGCGGCGAAAACACTTGCATAATTAGGATCGCGGAAGACACCCCAGAGCCTTCCCCATACAAGACCTGCAAGACGGGTATATTCCTTGTTATACTGCTCAAGGGAATAATTGATAATATACTGAATAAGGCTTACAGCCGACATAACAAAGAAAATTACCAGATAAAAAATACTAATAACGGTGAATTCCTTTTTATATTCCTTTTCATCTCTGTTAGCATCACAGGCAAACAGACCGAAGAAATGAAGTATAAGCCAGATAAGTCCCTTGAAATTATCTGAATATCCGTAGGAAAAGTTAAGCAGTGCGGATATAATAAAGCTTACCGAGAAAGCAATAAGCAGAGAAATAGCAGGGGTCTTGATATAACCGCCGATATTTATAAAACGTGGAATAAAGCTGATAACAGCAAATCCCAGTACCGCGATAACCATAAAGGACATAATCGGTTGCATAAAGGTTAAATTGCAGAAGGTGAAAATACCGAATAAAAGGTATATTATTTTAAAGGGTAGCTCTGCAAAATAAGGGTTTTTAGAGAGTGTAGTTAATTTCATAAGCATTTACCTTAAGTAGTACACAACCTTGCCCATAAAAAGACAAAGGGAGGTGAGTTTTTTGTTTATTGCAAATTTAAGTAGTCTGAAAACAGGGTTGGTGCTGATATCTTCTGACAGCAAGGCGGTATACAGCCCATCCGTAAGTATTGTGCTTTTAACCCATTCCTTTCGCTGTCTGCCGTTGAGCTTGGCTAACGGATTGTTATTACGGGATAAAGCTGACAGAGTGTACCTCAGTAGCTTGTTTGCAAGAATGTTTACAGCCTTCCTATCAAGTATCTCGGAAGAAACACAATATTCATAAAAGGATTTAACTCTCTGGTAGCTAAGGCTATAATAGTCGTTAGAAAAACTGTGGGTGATGCTTGAATTCACCCTTTTGAAATAACGGTAGCCCACCTTATTCATAACCGCTATCTTATCAGTCTTTTTTATGAAGTCTAAATTAAAGAAATAGTCCTCATAAAAAATATAATCTTTCATTTTAATAGCGTTATTTCTTATAGTATCTGCATTGTACAGAGAGTTCCACAGATAGCCAAAAAGTGTCTGCTCTTCAAGGGCGAGGGCGGTATGAGCGACAGCCCTTTCTCCCTCGCTGACAGAAAAATTGGGAACTATGGGAACCGAGCGTATATGCTTGTTTCTGGTGTCATAATACTCTTCAACGGCGCCCCATACAACCTGCTGCGCGCCTGTTTCTTCTATAAGCGAAACGGCATCGCTGAGTATATCAGGCATCATTTCGTCATCAGCGTCAAGAAAAGCAATATAAGCGCCGACAGAACGCTCGATACCGATATTTCTCGCTCTGCCTGCGCCTATGTTTTTGTCAAGTGAAATGCATTTAACACGGGAATCCTTTTTCTCAAATTCCCGTAAAACACCAAGACTGCCGTCGGTTGAGCAGTCGTTTATGCAAATAACTTCTATTTCTGTATAGCCCTGTGTTAACAAACAGGATAGGGTATTACTGAGGTACTTTTCACCGTTATACACAGGCATTATAATACTTAAAAGAGGTCTGTTCATTAAGAAATCTCCTTTAAAATTATCTTCCTGCCTTAAGCTTGGCGAAAAGCTTTGTGTTGGTGGATTTAACCTTAGAAATAACAGCGCCCATCATATACATAAGAGTAGCATCCTTAAAACGAATAGGAAGAAGCAGAATTTTAGTATAGAACGCGCCCGGCTTTGCAATGCGTACCGCCTTTTGTGCGGTTTCAGAGCATATCATCAGCTTTATCTGCGCCTTTTTCTCTTTTCTTGAAAAAGTACAGTTTTTGTTGGTTACATTTTCAACACAACCGAGAATTCTTTCAATATAACGTCGTGCAATAAATTCCTCTACCTCATCATTCATAATATTCCAATGAGTATAAAGGTCTTTTATCCATAGATTTTCTTCTTCGCGCTTTTTGTACATATTACTGCGGTATTTTGCAGTTTCACTTTCTGCGCGTTTTCTTATGAAATGATAGTATTTTTTATCGGTAACAGCAACACGCTCAACATTTCTTACTACCCTCAGGTTAAAGGGGAAGTCGTCCCAGAAGGTATCAGGGAAGTAAATGCCGTTTTCCTTTATGTACTTAGCGGAAAAAAGCTTGTTCCAAGGGGTGTATAAAAGATTTTTGTCAAAAAGCCTATGTGCTTCATTTCTGAATTCCTTCTGAGTTTTGAATACAACGGGAGGATGTGACAATTCCTGTGTGAATTTCTCGGTGTCGTTATAGTAGGTATCAATATAATAGCCTGCTATAACAACCTCTCGGTCGTTTTCAAAAGCTATTTTATACATGTCCTCAAGCATAGTGGGTTCAGCCCAATCGTCCGAATCCATAAAATACAGATATTCACCCTCTGCTAAATCAATAGCGCGGTTTCTGGCTGCAGGAGCCCCTGCGTTTTCCTGATGGATAACCTTAATACGAGCATCCTTTGCGGCATACTCCTCGCATATAGCACCACTATTATCGGGAGAACCGTCATCAATGGCAAAAAGCTCCCACTCAGTAAAGGTCTGAGCCTGTATGCTTTCGATGGATTTTCCAACATATTCTTCTACCTTATAGACGGGCATTATAATGCTGATTTTGATGTTTTCGGCCATTTTATATCCCCCTAAGTGATTGGGCTTCTGCCAATTTAAAGGCAGACTCTATAACTTTATCCATATCGTAGTACTTATATTCAGCCAAGCGACCGCCAAAAAGTACATTGGATTCTTTTTTAGCAAGCTCGGCATATTTCTGATAGAGCTTTTGATTTTTTTCGTCATTAACAGGATAGTAAGGCTCCATATCATCCTTCCAGTCAGAAGGATATTCTCTTGTAATAACCGTTTTTTTCTGAGTACCGAACTCAAAATGCTTATGCTCTATAATACGGGTAAAGGGGGTTTCGCGGTCAGTATAGTTTACAACGGCAACACCCTGATAATTTTCCTCATTTAATACCTCAGTTTCGAACTTAAGACTTCTGTATTCCAGCTTTCCGAAACGGTAATCAAAGAATGAATCAATAGTGCCTGTATAAAGCACCTTTTTACCCATAGCATTATATTTTTCGCGGTCGGAGTTATAGTCGGTATTGAGTAAAACATCGCAGCTTTTAAACAACTCGTCAATTATAACATTATAACTGCCTTCGGGAATTCCTTGATACAGGTCATTAAAATAATTGTTATCAAAGGTATATCTAACGGGAAGACGCTTTATTATAAATGCAGGAAGCTCGCTGCAATCTCTGCCCCATTGCTTTTCGGTATAACCCTTTACAAGCTTAGTGTAAATATCTCTGCCCACAAGGCTTATTGCCTGCTCCTCAAGATTTCTGGGTTCACCCTTGATTTCTGCAGTCTGTAAGAAAATTTTTTCTTTAGCCTGCTGTGGTGTGGTGACATCATTCCACATTTTGCAGAAGGTGTTCATATTAAAGGGCATATTATAAATTTCACCTTTATAGTTGGCAATAGGTGAATTTGTGTATCTGTTAAATTTGGCAAGTGAGTTTACGAAGCTCCAGACGTCAGGATTGCTTGTGTGAAAAATATGTGCGCCGTATTTATGGACATTGATATTTTCAATGTTTTCGCAGTAGATATTACCGCCGAGATGCGAACGCTTTTCTATGACAAGACAGCTTTTGCCACAGTCGGTTGCGAGCTTTGCAAAGGTGCCTCCGAACAGTCCGCCGCCCACAATTACATAATCATATTTCTTATCCAAGCAAGTCACCTACCTTCATACATAACTATTATAATCGGTTTCACTCATAATATCAAGTATTTTAATAGCTTGGTATTATATTATCTGGAGAGCAAGTCTGTAAACTGTGCCTGTGAATAGGATTTATGCTCCTGTGTAACTATATGCGGCACTGCCTTTCCAAATGCAGAAAGATTGTCCATAAAAGCTTTGATTTCTAAATTATGCTTAAAGGAAACCTCAAGAATGTGGGTAAAGGGTCCTGTTATGCTTTGAAGCCGCAGGACATTTTTTTGAGGCATAATAAATTGTAACAATTCTTCCTCCGATGCATTTTCAAGGGAAAGAAAAACGAAGGCTGATATGTTAAAGCCCAGCTTTACCATATCAAAGTGGGCATGATAGCCTTTTATTACACCGTCACTTTTTAGCTTTTCTATTCTGGCAGAGGTGGCAGGTGCCGAAATGAAAACATCCTTAGCCAGTTCTTTTACAGGTGTTCTTGCGTTTTCGTGCAAACGCTTTATAAAATTAAAATCAATACTGTCCATAGCTTCTCCTAAAAAACCCCGTGCAAAGCACAGGGTTAAATTAATGCTTTAGTTGTCCTTCTTTTTTAGCTTCTTTTTTGTTCCGTCCTCATAAAGAATTGTTGTGTTATTAAGCTGCATTTCAAGACTGCGCTTATAAGAATCTATGTATTCTCTTCTAAGCATTGCCTGTTCCTGCTTTTCTTCTTCAGAAAGACCTTCCTCGCGGCTTTTTCTGGCAAGGAAGTTAATACGGTCGATTTTTTTCTGTTCCATTATATTTCGTTTCTCCCTTCAAGAGCGCGGGTAAGGGTTTTTTCGTCGGCATATTCAAGGTCACCGCCTACAGGAATTCCGTAAGCAAGACGGGTTACCTTTACCCCCAGAGGCTTTGCAAGACGGGAAATGTAGCTTGCGGTGGCTTCACCCTCTACTGTAAGGTTGGTTGCCATAATCACCTCTTTGACTTCGGTGTCGGAAAGTCTTTTCATAAGCTCTTTGATTTTAAGCTGTTCAGGACCTATACCGTCAAGGGGAGAAAATGCGCCGTGCAAAACGTGGTAAAGCCCCTTATACTCTCTTGTCTTTTCAAAGGCAAGAACATCCTTGGGGTCCTCCACAACGCAAATGGTGGATTTATCCCTTGCTTCGTCACTGCATACAGAGCAAAGGGTATCGTCGGTAAGAGACTGACAGCAGGGACAGAAATGAATTTTTTCCCTTGCCTCAACAAGCGCCTTTGCAAACTGCTGAGCTCGCTCGGGAGGCTGAGCAAGTATGTGAAAGGAAAGTCGCTGAGCAGTTTTTTTGCCGATTCCAGGCAGCTTTTCAAACTGCTTTACAAGCTCAGATAGAGAAGTGATACTGTAAGCCATAATTAAAACATTCCTGGGATATTAAGACCGCCTGTAATGGCTCCCATTTCCTCTTCTGCGGTTTTTGCGGCAATCTCAATAGCGGCATTAACAGCTACTGTTACAAGGTCTTCGAGCATTTCGGTGTCATCAGGGTCAACGATGGAAGGGTCAATGGTAAGCTTTTTTATTTTGTGTTTACCGTCTACCGTTACTGTGACAGAGGAACCGCCTGCAGAACCGCTGTATTCTCTTTCCTCAAGGTCAGCCTGAAGAGTAGCCATATCCTCCTGCATTTTCTGTGCCTGTTTAAGCATAGCGTTCATATTTGAAGGACCGCCGCTGTTTGGAATTCTTACTTTCATTCTTGGTTTTCTCCTATGTTTAAGTTATTTAATTTGTTGGCAATTGTCATTAAAGGGTCAACACCCGAAGACGAGCCACCCTGTTTTTTATAGGGGCCCAGTCTGAAGGCTCTGCCCAGCTTTTGCTCGGCAGCCTGACGTATGGAATTACGCATAGTGTCACTGCTGTTCATCATTGAACGGAACATAGGATTTTGCGCATCAATAAGAAGGAAATCACCCTTGATATATGCCTTGGAACCGTTAAGAATTCCTCTGGCAGGGGGACATAACAAAAATACCTGTTCCATTATTTCATCCCAACAGTCAAGAGGGCCGTCGGAAATATTACTTTCCTCTGC
>JBGUVH010000071.1:0-11605 GCA_045134215.1 Acutalibacteraceae bacterium | reverse complement strand
CGGTTCTGCTTTTGGACCGGTTGTTATTCTTTCTCTCTTCTGGAAACGCTTTAACTATTCAGGCGCTGTTTTTGGTATCGTCGCAGGTGCTTTAGTAGATATTCTTTGGCTCGTTCTCTTCACAAGCACCGTAGCTGACGCTGTAATATACAATACCGGTATATACGAAATCATACCCGGTTTTGTTGCAGGCGCTATAGCCGCAGTAGTCGCTACCCTTTGCACGAAGGCACCAAGCAAAGAAGTCATAGATATTTACAATACTGCTATTGATACTTCAATAGACGATTAAGCTAAGTTTCGAAAATAACCGATGCGCCGCATCGGTTATTTTTTTATTTTATGTTGATATTTTTGTAGTAATTAAGTATAATAATATATATTATTATATTCTGTTTACGGAAGGAACTAAATTTTATGGATTGCACAAAGTTCTGGCAACATATTTCAAGCAAAAAAATTGCGATTTGCGGAATAGGAATAAGCAACACTCCCCTTATTCTTGATTTTGTAGAAAAGGGTGCAAGGGTTATCGCATGTGACCGAAGAAGCAGACAGCTTATAGGACCTCTTGCCGATGAGCTTGAGGCTAAGGGCGTGGAGCTCCGCCTTGGAGAAAGATATCTTGATGACCTTGAGGTTGATATTATCTTCCGTACTCCAGGAATGAATTTCAACCTGCCCGAGCTTGAACAGGCAAGAAGACGCGGTATTGCCGTAACAAGTGAAATGGAGGTTTTCTTTGACCTGTGTCCTGCCACAATTTTTGCCGTAACAGGCTCTGACGGAAAAACCACCACTACTACCCTTATTGCAAAAATGCTTGAGAAAGAGGGCAAAAAGGTTCACATCGGCGGTAATATCGGTAAGCCTCTGCTTCCAAGAATAAATGAAATTTTAGCAGATGATTTTGTTGTTGCAGAGCTTTCCTCCTTCCAGCTTATCTCTATGAGAAAAAGCCCGAATGTTGCTGTTGTTACCAATGTTGCTCCCAATCATCTTGATATACACAAGGATATGGACGAGTATGTTGAAGCCAAGAAAAACATTCTTATGCATCAAAATGCCTTCTCCCGTACCGTACTTAACCGCGACAATGAAATAACCAGTGAATTTTCTCGCTTTGTAAGAGGACAGATGCTTCAGTTCAGTATGGAGCGTCCTATAAAGAACGGTGCCTGGCTTGATACCGACGGCACTCTCCATATGTCCTACAGAGGAATTGATGCTCCTGTACTTCACCGAAAGGATATTTCTATTATCGGCGACCATAATGTTGAAAACTATCTTGCGGCAATTTCTGCTGTATGGGGGTATGTAAGCGTTGAGAATATCCGTAAGGTTGCTAAAGAATTTATGGGTGTTGAGCATAGAAATGAGTTTGTAAGAGAAGTAGACGGTGTACGCTATTATAACGACTCTATTGCCAGCAGTCCCTCCCGTACAATTGCAGGTCTTAGGTCCTTTGACCAGAAGGTAATGCTTATTGCAGGCGGTTATGACAAGCATATTCCCTTTGAGCCTCTTGCACCCTATATAATAGAAAAGGTTAAATTTATGACCCTTTCAGGTCCCACCGCCGATGCTATCCAGAAGGCTGTTATTTCTCACCCTGAATATAACGGTGTCCCTGAAATAGTAAAGGTTAAGGATATTAAAGAGGCCGTTTCAATAATTCATAAAAAGGCTCAAAAGGGCGATATTGTAACCCTTTCACCCGCCTGTGCCTCCTTCGATGCCTTCACGAATTTCGAAGCAAGAGGAAAATATTTTAAAGAATTGGTAAATGAACTGTAATGAAACTTGAATGTATTCTCAAAGAACTGACCGACTGTGTTTCCATAGGACATATAGACGACGCCCGTAAAATAGTCGGGCGTTATCTTGCTTTCTGCAGTGAGGTAAAAAGCTGCGGTTCAAACGGTATAATCGCATATCTTAATGCAAATAAGGGAAAAACCGTCCTGTTAGAAGCTCACATTGACGAAATAGGAATGACCGTAACCCACATAAGCGATACAGGGTTTATTACTGTAAGTAACGCAGGAGGCATAGATTTAAGACAGCTCACCTCAAAGGAAGTAATAATTCACAGCAAAAAAGACATTAACGGAATTTTTATCAGCACCCCTCCTCACCTTTGTAAAGATGATGAAAAGTTTACGGATATCAAAGAACTTAAAATCGATACAGGTCTTGGAAATATTGCTAAGGACATAGTTAATATTGGCGATTTAGTCACTTATAAAAATGAATTTATAAAGCTTGGCTCAAAAAGAATTTGTGCAAAGGCGCTTGATAACAGAGTGGGCTGTGCTATGCTTATCTATCTTGCAGAAAGGCTTAGCAAAAAAGAACTCCCCGTAAATGTAATGTTTCTTTTCAGTGACGGTGAGGAATTAGGACTCAGGGGAGCGCGAACCGCTGTTTACCCAATAGAAGCAGATGAGGCAATTGTTATTGACGTTTCCTTTGGCAATGCACCAGATGTTCCGTCAGATAAATGCGGAAGACTGGGAAATGGTGCTATGATAGGTATATCTCCCATTTTATGCAAGGAAATATCGAACAAGCTTATCTCCCTTTGCAACGATAACAGCTTTCCCTATCAAAGTGAGGTTATGGGAAGCACAACAGGAACTAATGCCGATGTTATCACCGTTTCAAAAAGCGGTGTGAAAACAGGTCTTGTTTCAATACCCCTTCGCAATATGCACACCGACTGTGAAATTATTGATTTAACCGATATAGAGAACACTGCCCTGCTTCTTGAAAGCTATATACTGTCAGGAGGTATAGATTAATGCGTGATTTAATAAAAAAGCTCTGCCTTCTTGACGGTCCATCGGGCAACGAAAAAGCAGTATCTGATTTTATAAAAAGTGAGCTTAAGGGTTTTGCCGAGATAGAAGAAGACGGTATGGGTAACCTTATTGTTTTCAAGAAAGGTAAAAACAGAGCTGTAAACAAGCTTATGATAGACGCACATACCGATGAAGTGGGTATGATAATCACTTCTATTACCTCTGACGGCTTTTTAAAATTTGAAACCGTAGGCGGAATACAAACACCTTGTCTGCTCAACCAAAAAGTTATGATTGAGGGAAAAATCCACGGGGTTATCGGTTCAAAGCCTATACACCTGTGCAAAGGCGAAGAAAAAGAAAAGGCACCAAGTGAGGATAAGCTGTATATCGATATAGGTGCTTACAGCAAGGAAGAGGCAGAGGCTATGGTTTCTCTTGGAAGCCTTGCAACATTTATAAGCGATTTTTCGCTGTTATCCGATAATATTTTCAAAGCAAAGGCAGTGGATGACAGAATAGGCTGTGCAATACTCATTTCGCTTCTTAAACAAGAGGCCGAATATGACTATTATGCTACCTTTACGGTACAGGAAGAGCTTGGCTGCAGAGGTGCCAGAGTAGCATCCTTTAGGTTAGAACCCGACTTTTGTATTTGTCTTGAAGCTACAACGGCTGCTGATATTGATGGTGTTCCCGAGGAATCAAAAGTTTGCAGTCTCAGCAAAGGCCCTGCGGTATCCTTTATGGACCGCGCCACCCTTTATGACCGAGAGCTGTATAACACCGCTATAAACAGCGGTATTGCCTGTCAGAGTAAGGCTTCCGTTACAGGCGGTAACAATTCAGGCGCAATTCATTTAAGTCAAGCTGGTGTGAGAACCCTTGCAGTTTCGGTGCCCTGCAGATATATTCATTCTCCGTCCTGCGTTGCCGATTTTTCTGATGTTGAAAACGCACTGAGGCTAACCGAGTATATGATAAGAAAAATCTGCTCAGGTGAAATAAAATGATAATATCAGGGCTGCCGTCATTTCTTGAGCAGATAAACGATATTGCCTTTGTAAAGACAATGTGTGCCTACACCGCTTATAAGGATTATCCGAATATTGCACAGTTCTGGCACAGAACCGACAGTGATGGAAATATTACCGCAGTAATCAGCTGTATAAACTCTTATGCAAATCTGTGGTGTAATAACGAGGAAACCGAAGAGCTTAAAGCCTTCTTTTCCTTTCTGTCACCCACCGGTATCTTCACAAGTCTGAAAACCGCTGAAAAACTGAATTTTGGCATTAATGAGGAATGTTTTGTTTTTGTAAAACAGCCACCTTTCGAAAGTATTAATTATAATGAAACCTCTGAACCACGTCAGCTTTTAGAGGCTTTACGCCAAGGTCTTGCTATACCCGACGGTGACGGATTTGTTGCCGATGTTACCTTTAGAAAATACCACGGCTGTGCGGAATATGTAACACAAAACGGTGGTGGGGCTTTGCTTTTTACAAGCGATAAAACCGCCATTTTAAACGGTATTGCCGTTAATAGAAACTCACGCAGTAAAGGTCTTGGAAGTCAGCTTTTAAAGCTTCTTTTAAGCAAGGCGGAAAACCGCACTGTTTATGCCTGTTGTGTAGAAAAAAATAAAGAATTTTATCTAAAAAACGGCTTTAATTATATAGACAAAGCCGCTTATTGCGAGGAAAAATAATGGAAAATAAGTTTTTTAATATAAATGAGAAGCTGTTAACTCTGGATAATAAGATTATCAATGAAACAAGAGAGCAGTTCGGGAAAATAGATGAAATAGCACAATATAATCAGCAGAAGGTGCTGTCAGCATTTATTAATAACAGAGTGAGTGAAGCACATTTAGGCATCTCCACAGGCTACGGATATGATGACATCGGCAGAGAAACTCTTGAAAAGCTGTGGGCAGAGTGTATGGGCGCAGAGGATTCGCTTATACGTCACAACTTTGTTTCAGGCACCCACACCCTAACCGTTGCGCTGTTTGGAATTCTTCGTCCAAACGATAAAATGCTTTGTCTTACGGGAAGGCCCTATGACACCCTTATCGGTGTACTCGGAATTGACAAGCATATTGACGGTTCACTTACTGATTTCGGTGTTAAATATAATCAGGTTGAGCTTACCGCCGACGGACTTCCCGACGAAGAGGCTATAAGGGAAGCCCTTAGAAAAGATACATATAAAATGGCATATATACAGCGTTCCCGCGGCTACAGTCTTCGTCCAAGTCTTTCTATAAACGCTATTGAAAGACTTTGTAAAATCGTTAAGGAAATTTCACCCGAAACGGTTATTATGGTGGACAACTGCTATGGTGAGTTTGTCGAAAAGCAAGAGCCTACACAGGTAGGTGCCGATATAATCGCAGGTTCTCTTATAAAAAATCCAGGTGGTGGTATAGCCCCCACAGGCGGCTATATAGCAGGTAAAAAAGAGCTTATTGAAAAATGTGCCTTCCGTCTCACTGCCCCAGGTGTCGGCAAGGAGGTAGGTGCAACCTTAGGACACAACAGAGAGCTTTATATGGGCGTATTTGCCGCGCCGCATACTGTGGGTGAAGCGCTTAAAACTGCAGTTTACTGCGCTGCACTCTTTTCAAAATTAGGCTTCAGGGTAACACCTACAGCAAATGAAGACCGCGCCGATATTATTCAGTCGGTTATTCTGGGCAATAGAGAAAACCTTGTTGCTTTTTGCAAGGGTATGCAAAGCGGCGCTCCTGTCGATTCCTTCGTTTCCCCTGAGCCTTGGGCTATGCCAGGGTATGACGATGAGGTTATTATGGCTGCAGGTAGCTTTACTCTGGGTGCATCTATTGAGCTTTCTGCCGATGCTCCACTGAGAGAACCCTTTGCCGCATGGATGCAGGGCGGACTTAACTTCCACAGCGGACAAATGGGTGTGCTTCTTGCCGCCCAGAGTATGCTGGAAAAAGGTTTATTGACAATATAATTGACTTGTAGTAAAATTTATAGTAATTAAGACAATGTATGTAAAGATGGGTGTATAATAATGACTAAGGTTTTTGAAGGTGATGTTCTTCACGTTATTCCTATGGAAAACGGAATAATTATAGCCTATGCTGAAGAACGCAGCGATTCTCAGATAACTGCCGCCTTTAAAATGATTTCCTTCGATACAGGAAAAATTACAAATGTGGCAAAGAACATCTATCAGCTTTCAAAGTTCGGTGAGAATTATAAAGCCTTCTGTATACAGGTGCAAAACTATTTCACAAGCAAAACTATAATTTTCCCCAGTGAAAAAATGCTTGTTTTAGAGCTTGACGGTACTGTCGAGCTGCTTGATACCGATGCTTCTTTTCTGTGGGCAGGAAAGCTTCTGTATAAAAATGCTCCCCCAAGCTGTCTTGCTCTTTTCCAGAACAAGCTGTGGGCAACCTTCCCTGAGCATAATGTTCTTGTCCGTTACAACATAAACACAATGCGCGAGGAGCTCAGAATTGGCGGCGGAACTGCCTCCCCCTTTGCACAGCCCTGCGATATATTCATAAAGGGTGATTTCGCCTATATATGCAACCCCGGTTCACTTCAGATATTAAAGGTTGACCTTAACAATTACTCTCTTGAGGTTTATGAAGAGTTCACTCAACCCGTAAAACAGTATTTAGAGGTCGATGGCAAACGCTTTGCCGTTATGAATACAGGTGTATATCAGTTAGATTAGGAGAATTACTATGAACAAAAAGATTTTAAAGCTGCTCAATAAGGACGCAAGAATGACCGTTGCGGATATTGCCACCGTTGTGGAACTCAGCGAAGAGGATACCATAAAGGAAATTAAGGAAATGGAAAAGTCAGGTCTTATAAGAGGTTATAAGGCTGTTATTGACTGGGAAAGCATTGACACAGCTTCTGTTTCTGCCATTATCGAACTGCAGGTAACCCCTAAAGCAGGCTACGGCTTTGAAGAAATTGCTGAAAAAATTGCCAAATATCCTCAGGTTGAATCTGTTTATCTTATGTCAGGTGTATATGACCTTAATGTTGTTGTTAAGGGTAATTCTTTTCAGGAGGTTGCTCAGTTTGTTGCCAAGGAGATTTCCACTATTGACTCCGTAACCTCTACCGCAACCCACTTTGTACTTCGCAGATACAAGGAGTTTAATGTTGAGCTTGGCGGTAACGATACCGATGAAAGAGGCAACTTCTCATTATGATAGATTATAATAAAATTCTTAACAGCACCATTCAAGATGTCAAATGGTCGGGAATAAGAAAATTTTTTGATATTGCAAATACTATGGAGGGTGTTATTTCCCTTGGTGTTGGTGAGCCTGACTTTCCTACCCCTTGGAAAATCCGCCATTGCGCCATTAAAAGCCTTGAAAAAGGCAAGACGCGTTATTCTTCAAATTGGGGCTTAAGCACCCTGAGAGAAGAAATTTCTAACTATTTGACACGCAAATACAGCATTACATACTGTCCCGAAAGTGAAATACTTGTAACAGTTGGCGGAAGCGAGGCAATTGATGCCTGTCTGAGAGTCATTACTGACCCAGGGGACGAAATAATTATTCCTCAGCCCAGCTATGTTTGCTATGAACCTATAACACAGGTTTGCGGCGGTGTCCCCGTTATTATAAACACTAAAGCTGAAAACGATTTTAAGGTAACCGTAGCAGAGCTTACCGAGAAAATCACACCTAAAACAAAGGCTCTGATTCTCCCTTACCCCTGTAATCCCACAGGCGCTATTATGGAAAAGGAAGACTTAGAGGCTTTGGGTGAGGTTCTTAAAGACACAAATATTCTTGTTATTTCCGACGAGATTTATTCAGAGCTTACCTTTGGTGGAAAGCGGCACGTTTCCCCTGCTTCTATTGAATCCTTAAAGGACAGAACAGTTGTTATAAACGGCTTTTCCAAATCCTTTTCAATGACAGGTTGGCGTCTTGGCTTTGTTTGCGGCCCCGAGCCCATTATAAGTCAGATAACAAAGCTTCATCAGTTTGCCATTATGTGCGCTCCTACCACCTCACAGTACGCCGCAGTTGAGGCACTTAAAAGCTGTGACGAGGAAGTACAGGATATGATGGAGGAATATGACACAAGGCGGAAAATAATCGTTAAAGGCTTTAACGATTTAGGACTTACCTGCCGTGAGCCAAAAGGCGCATTTTATGCTTTCCCCTGTATCAAAAGCACAGGTATGACAAGTGAGGAGTTTTGTGAAAAGCTCCTTTATGCAAAAAAGGTTGCAATTGTCCCAGGCACTGCCTTCGGAGACAGCGGAGAGGGCTTTGTAAGAGCCTCCTACTGTTATTCTACCGAGCATATAAAGGAAGCGCTCAGCCGAATAAAAGAGTTCTTAGAAGAAATTAAATAATAAAATATCCCGAAAGCTTTCAGCCTTCGGGATATTTTTTCATTCTGCCTGATGCAGTTCGTTTTCGAGGTCGGAAAGTCGGTGATTTACCACTCTTAATTTTTCCTCTATAACAGGCATTCTCCCTGCGAAATTATTATGAACCTCTACCTTCTTTTCAAGCTGTTCTATTCTATAGCTTGTCAGCTTTGAAGAAGTAAGAATACCGCCAAGAGTTCCTGCCATAGTACCCAAAAACGAAATAAGTGCAATAATAATATCGGTTTTCACTCAATTTACCTCCTTTATCATATTTATGATGTATATATTATAATAGGTAAATTTGCGACATTCACCGACATCCTAAAGAAATAAAAATCCAAGACCTTCCGATCTTGGATTTTTTCGTTAATCAAAATATATTTTATTTTTCATTGCCTCAAGCATTACGGTAGCGCTTTTTTCATTTGTTGCAAGGGGAATTTTCTGGACATCGCAAAGACGAAGAAGAGCTGATACATCAGGCTCATGCGGCTGAGCTGTAAGAGGGTCGCGTAGGAAAATAACCAAATCCATATTACCATCAGCAAGCATTGCACCTATCTGCTGGTCACCGCCAAGGGGTCCGCTTTTCATTCTATAAATAGCAAGTCCTGTCTCCCCCATAATCAAAGTGCCTGTAGTTCCTGTTGCATATAGCTCATGGCCATCCAGTACATCCTTGTACTTTTTAGCAAGTTCGATTATATCATTTTTCTTTTTATCGTGTGCAATAAGAGCAATTTTCATTTCTTTATTCCTTCCCTTTTGTTGTTTTTATATGCTTTAATATTCTTTCATCTACACCTATACCGCTGACAATAAAAAGAAAAACCATTCCTGTCTGAACCCATACAAAAGTAGTATCCATAAGTCCGTAGCAGGCAATAGCTGCGGCAGTGGCTGTAGCAAAAATTATATGTGAATATTTTTTTAAATTCCTTTTCAGCAAATCGTGACAGACAATCATTCTTTTGATAAAATCGCCAAGATAAATTCCCACAAGCGTAGTTCCTACAAGCCCGTGACAAAGAAGACAGTCAAGAAGCAGATTATGGGCAAGAGAAGCCTTGAATATATCAGGACGTGTGGGAGAAAGTGTTTTATAAAGATGCTTATAGCTAAAGAAACCGTGTCCAAAAATTGGGTTTTCCTTTATCTGCTCTATAGCAAAGCTCCATATTTTAATTCTATTATCAGTAGTACCGCCGATTTCGCTTATTCTGGGTAAAAACTGCGGAATAAGGATTACTCCTATAAGGGCAATAACAGCAACTGCAAGGAAAATTGCCAGAAGCTTATAGTCGTGATTGAATATGAGAAGCAGAACTATACCTATTGCGCCTATAATCCAAAGACTCATACTTCCGCTGAGATAAAGTCCCACCGCATTAAAAGCGGCAACGATATAATAAACAAAGTAGAGCTTTGCCCTGCTGACAACCTTGTATGCGCAAATAAGTATCGCAAACATTACAGCAACACCAAAAAAATTAGCATTTGAGAAAAAAACCTCGCATCTGTAACCGTGCATTTTAGGCTCATTTATAATCTTTTCCACTATACTATATGCTGTTGCAAGGCTTGAGCCAAGACATACTACATTAAGCAAAAGCTCGTAAAAACCTTTAGTAACAATTTTTACAGTCACCGAGAAAACAACCATCATAGCGGCAAAAACAAGAGTTCTTACAAATCCAATGTAATTACCATAGCAAACAGCAACTATTGACGTTATAACAGTAAATACTGTTAATATAATGTTACTTTTTTCCTTATATATTTTGTCTCTTGTACCCGGTAGCAAACAAAAGATTATACCCACAGTGCCGATAACTATTCTTGCTATATTATGATGAACAAAACAGGAAAATGCGGCTACAAGTATAAGGATACGGGCAAAACCGATATTTTTATTTCGCCGTAACACTATGGTTCTTGTTTTTTCATTACTCAATCCGATTATCCCCCATCCACATTTCCTAACATCTACTTTATATAATAATACTTTACAGTCTAAAAGTCAATCTTACATATATTGCTTTTCTGACTTCTATAAAGCCCTGTATTTTTAATTGGTAAGAAGCTGAATATTACTGCAACTAAATAAAACACTGCACCCTTTAGTCCGAACATTTCACTTGCAAGAACAAAACTTGCCAGAGGACATTTAGTAACGAAACAGAACAGTGCTGTCATTCCCACCGATGAAGCGAAAACCGACTCCAGACCTACTACCGAAGCCATAACACTTCCAAGGGTTGCACCGATAAAAAATGTGGGGACTATTTCACCGCCCTTAAAACCTGCACCTACCGAAACAACTGTAAAAAGTATTTTAAGCAGAAAAGCAAAGCTATTTACCTGCTCACCATTCATTACTTTGTGTATAATATGCGCCCCTGCGCCGTTATAATCGTTATTGCCAAGAGCCAGAGTAAGTATAATAATCACAACTGCACCCAAAGCTATACGCAAATAGGGATTACCCATAGCCTTAACTGACCATTTTTCGCACAAATGCAAAAGCTTCACAAAGATAAAGCCTACAGCCATAGCTGCCACTGCAATTAAAATCACCTTGACAATGCTATAAAAGGAAAATTCGGGAACCACAGTAAGTAAGAAATGCTCACCCTCCACACCAAAGAAATTTGAAATACAGGACGCAATAATACAGGACAAAAGTGTGGGAAAAAGCGCTGATAACACCATTTTGCCTATAAAAGCAACCTCAACCGCAAAAATACACGCCCCTATAGGTGTGCCGAAAAGAGAAGCAAAAAATGCCCCCATTCCGCATATGGTAAGTATTTTAGTATCCTCCTTGTTAAGCTTAAAAAACTGTGAAAAAGCAGCTGCAATACCGCCGCCAAGCTGCAGCGCTGCCCCCTCCTTACCCACCGACGCACCAAAAGCCTGTGAAATCAGGGTGGCACCGAAAATAGCAGGTACTATTTTCTTATTAAGCTGATTTTCACCGTTTACCGCAGCAATAACACTGTCGGTAGATATACCGTCTACTCTCAAAAGCTTATATAGAAAAACAGAAAGAATACCGCAAGGTAAAAGAAAATACAGCAAAAAACCGTTTTCGTTTCTCGCATTGGTAACAAAAGCCACCGCTTTTGCAAAAAGCGTTCCCATAGCCCCACAGACAATACCCATAAGGATACCCATTAAAAGCCACTTGAATATGTATAGTATTGTTTTTTTTAAACCAATATTTTTTGTCTTCATAATATGCCTCGAAAGTAATAATGATTATGAATATTATAACACATAAATCTGTTTTTGAAAAGGCAAAAGGTATATATACATTATAATTAAAACCTTTTAAAAAACTCTTGACTTTTGCAGATGGTTATTATATAATTACAGAGTCGCAGCCAAGCATACGG
>JBGUVH010000070.1:0-3493 GCA_045134215.1 Acutalibacteraceae bacterium | reverse complement strand
GGCAACAAGCATAGGACGGTGGCCCTGTTTTTTAAGATAAGAAGCAAGCTTTGCACATTGTGTAGTTTTACCTGCACCCTGTAAACCACACATCATTACAACGGTAGGAAGCTTTGAGGAAGTATTAAGACGCTTCTGCTCACTTCCCATAAGGTTCGTCAGCTCATCACGAACAATCTTTACAACCATCTGTGCAGCGGTAAGAGATTCCATTACATTTTCACCGATGCACTTTTCAGCAATTTTATTTGTAAACTCTTTAGCAACCTTATAGTTTACATCGGCTTCTAACAGAGCCAGTCTGACATCTCGCATTGCAGCCTTAACATCTGCTTCGCTGAGCTTTCCCTTATTTCTCAGATTTTTAAAAACACCTGCAAGCTTGTCTGCAAGACTGTCAAATGCCATTTCCACACCACCGTTACAAATTTTCTATAATTTTATATATTTTCTCGTTATCCTTTATTTGAGCAGCGCTTTTCAGCTCATATACCGTTTGTGAATAATGAAGCTTTTCCTCATAAAAATTTAGAAGCTGTTCACACCGCTTTATTATTTCGTGAGCTCCCTGTCGGGATATACCCTCATTTTCTGAAATTTCAGACAAGGACAAATCGTCATAAAAATAGTCTCTTGCTATTCTTTGCTGTCTGTCACTCAGTAAATCACCGTATACATCTAACAAATACGCTAAAGATAAGTCCTTCATTTAATACCTCGGCTGTAAACCATTTTACTTTACAGCCTGTATTATAGCACATCGTTTATAGTATGTCAAGCTTTTTTCTTTACAGCAAAAATAATCATTGAAAAAGCATAGATAATACATTATAATAACTGTATATTATCATTTAAGGGTGAAATTAATGAAAGCGCAACTTAAAATTATTTGTGTTATTTTATGTATATTTGTTATTGCAGCCTCTTTGTGTGGCTGTAAAGATTATGATGAAAGTGCGGTAATATATTTTGATGCTTCTGTTACTCCGACCACACTCGACCCACAGCTCGCTTCTAACGACACAGAGCTTCTTATGATAAGAAACCTGTTCGAAGGTCTTATGAGGGTTGATGAAAACGGTGAAGTAGTTAACGGTATTGCAAGTGATTACACATTTAATAATAATGTATATACCTTCAATATTGACGAAACTGCCACCTGGAGTGACGGAGAGTCTGTAACAGCAGAGGATTTTGTGTTTGCATTCAGACGCGCTGTTGACCCTGAAACAAAATCCCCCTATGCCGCAAAGCTCAGTTCTATTCTTAATGCCGAACTGATTTTATCAGGTGATATAGAGGCTGTCAATCTTGGTGTTGCCGCAAAATCCCCTAATACCTTTGAGGTTAAAATGGCACATACTGATACCGAATTCTTATACAAGCTGACCACTGCTGTATGTATGCCTTGCCGTGAGGACTTCTTTAATGACTGTGAGGGTCAATACGGTCTGAGCAAAGCCCATCTGCTTACCAATGGCTCATACCGACTTTCTAAGTGGAACAAGGAAGATTTTGCCGCAAGAATGTACAGAAGTGATAAGTATTACGGTGATTTTCCTGCAAAAAATTCCGCTGTATTCATTTCCTATAACCCTGATGTAGAAAATATGGAAAAGCTCTCAAAAAGCTCTGTGGATTTCAGCTTTATAAAAATGAATCAGTTAGAAGAATCAGCATCTCACGACCTCAAAAATGCGCAGTATCAAAATGTTGTATGGGTAATGGCCTTCAGCGAAGCTCTTCCCTATGATTTAAGACGGGCATTTATGCACTCCTTTAACAGAAGCGCTTATGCCGGTGACCTTGGGATTGGTTATAATGTAGCTTATTCAATTTTTCCGCCCTCTCTTACCGAAGAAAATCTTGATTATGTAGGTATGCCCTCATACGATTTAACCGAAGCTCGTAAGCTATATAACAGGGCTTTGCAGAGCTTTCCGAATAAAAAGCTGCCAACCACAACTCTTATCTTCTACAGTGATGAGGATATGAAGGTACCGATAAACGATATTGTAGGACATTGGCAGTATAATCTTGGTGCATATATCAATGTACAGCCCTCGGATAGCTTAAGCGAAATTAAGACTAACTTTGCCAACAACACCAATACTATTGCGGTATATCCAATAACCATTACCGATAAGGACCCAAGCGTTTTCTGTTATCAGTTAGGTTTTGATTATTCAAACGCTTCCGTAAAAACACTTAACGCAATACAGACTAATATTATGACCAAATACACTATAATACCTATTGCATTTGAAAACTCGGTTATTGCATATAACAGTGAAATTATCAATTTTAATTTCAGGCTTGGTAACGGTCTTATCGACTTTGCTTATGTAACCAAGGAATAAATATAAAAACGGCTGAATTCAGCCGTTTTTATATCACCTTTTCTATTTGTTTTTTAAGTTTTTCAATTATTCTTTTTTCAAGTCGAGAAATATAGGACTGAGAAATTCCCAGATAGTCTGCAACCTGTTTTTGTGTCAGTTCTCTATGCCCTGACATTCCGAACCGCATTTGCATTATTTCCTTCTCCCGAGGCGGCAATTTGTCTATCAAATCATTAAGAAGACGTTTTTCGTCTTCTTTTTCTATTTCTCTGCCTACCTCTTCTCCGTCGCTTCCCAGCACATCGGAAAGCAAAAGCTCATTCCCGTCCCAATCAACATTCAATGGCTCGTCAATTGAAACCTCGCATTTCAGAATAGCGGTTTTTCGCAGATACATAAGTATTTCATTTTCAATACATCTTGAAGCATAGGTAGCCAGTTTTATATTTTTATCAGGCTGAAAGGTATTCACTGCCTTGATAAGACCGATAGTGCCGATTGATACTAAATCCTCTGCTCCCGCTGCTGTTGTTTCGAATTTCTTAGCTATATAAACAACAAGCCTTAAATTATGTGTTATCAGTTTTTCCTTTACATACTCTGTTTCTTCATCAAATCTTAATAGCAGCTCTTTTTCCTCCTGTGAAGTAAGAGGTGCAGGTAATGTCTCACTGCCGTTTATATAATAAACATTTTTTAATATGCCAAGTTTCTTAAGTAACAATGAAAAACAATTTTTTATTCTTAAAAATATCATATCGCTTTCTCCAATCAGCTATTTTAGTTTAGTATTTCGGGGCTGACAATTCCGCTATAATCACCGTCGAATTTTTTATCAGTTACAGCTATAAGAACAGATGTAACCCTAATATTTTCCACCGTAGCATTTTTTAATGAATATGCAGGAATTAAGCCTTCACCGATTACGGAATGTACAGGCAGCAGTAATTTCGGCTGTTCTTCAAGATTATCAAATATCATTTCTGCCGTATCCTTATCAGTTATTATGACAGGCCTGTTTGAATAAGGGTCAGTGAGTGAATTTCCTGTATCTACAATAGTTTTGATATATACAGTTTTTCCGTTGTTATCGAGCTTTATATTACACCGTTTAGCATACCGTTCTCTTTTTTTAAGTATGCTTTGAACCA
>JBGUVH010000069.1:0-5689 GCA_045134215.1 Acutalibacteraceae bacterium | reverse complement strand
TTGGAGCGGGCGACGAGGCTCGAACTCGCTACCTCCACCTTGGCAAGGTGGCGCTCTACCAGATGAGCTACGCCCGCATTTATGGTGCCTCCGATCGGAATCGAACCAATGACACGGGGATTTTCAGTCCCCTGCTCTACCAACTGAGCTACAGAGGCAAATTTGTGGCGACCCGGAACGGGCTCGAACCGTCGACCTCTAGCGTGACAGGCTAGCGTTCTAACCAACTGAACTACCGGGCCACAAATTGGTGGGGACAATAGGACTCGAACCTATGACCCCCTGCTTGTAAGGCAGGTGCTCTAACCAGCTGAGCTATACCCCCATTTATGCGCCGCCGTGAGGCTTTCTCTCGGCGACTTTGATATAATACCACTCTTTAATAGAAAAGTCAAGCATTATTTTAAAATATTTTTAATTATTTTTATTATTGTGAAATAACCGCTTTTTCGGCTAATTCTGCTATTTCTTCTCTGTTAAACAGATATTTTTTAGAGCAATAAGGACAAACTGCCTCAACATTTCCGTTGTAGAAAGGAAGTGATAAAATTTCCTTTTTACCAAGTGTTGTTAAAGCTGCTGCATACTTTTCTTTGCTGCAGGTGCAGGCATAATGTACAGGCATTTCATCAAGCACATCAACTTCAAAACCCTTCATAGCTTCCTGCATCATATCCAAAGGTGTCATACCCTTTGCAAGCATAGTTGTAACAGGCTCTAAAGTTTCAAGACTTTTTTCAAGCTTAACAATATCCTCCTCGTAAGCACCGGGAAGCATCTGAATAAGCAAACCGCCTGCAAGTATTACGTTTTTGCTTTCTTTATCGACTAAAACGCCCAAAGCACAAACTGTAGGAATCTGCTCGCTTCTTGCGTAGTAATTGGTAATATCCTCTGCAATTTCGCCGCTTGCAAGCTCAATCTGACCAACATAAGGCTCGCCTGTGCCATAGTCACGGATAATGCCGAGTCTGCCGTTTACGCCAACAGCGCCTGAAACATCAAGCTTACCGTCAGCTCTTACGGGAAGCTCCAGCTGAGGCTCGTTTACGAAACCGCGAACATTACCCTTGCTGTCCGAAATAGCAACTACATCACCAATAGGACCGCCACCGTTAAATTTAAGTGTTACAGAAGCTTTCTCCTGCTTAAGCATAGCGCCCATAATGGATGCTCCTGTTAAAGCTCTTCCAAGAACAGCAGATGCTGTAGCAGAAAGTCCGTGTACTTCCTGAGCAACGGAAACCAGCTCTGTAGAATCTATGGCAGCTACAAGAAAGCTGCCTTCATGTGTAATAGCTCTTATGATCTTATCCATAATTAACCTTATTTAACTGCCACAAACACAACTCTTTGACTTTTAGCCGCAGGTGTGTTAAAGCTCATATCGTCATAAATATGTACATCTTTAAAACCGCACTCTAAAAGAAGACTTCTGATAACATCTGTATTAAAAGTTATTTCGGAGAAGTGTTCGCTTTCTCTCTCATATAATTTTTCTTTTCTTGTAAAGAAATCAAGGTCAATTGTGACCCTGTTGTTTTTCTCTGTGTATCTGTTCTGCCAAGCACAGAAAATACTCCCGAGATCATAAATAAAGGTATTATTCCCGAGAATTTCTTTGTGTTTATACACAGTATTGAAATCAAAAATAAAAAGACCCGATTCCTCCATAAATAAGGAAACCTTCATAAATGTCTTTTTAATATCATCGAAGCTCTTTAAATGATTGATGCTGTCAAGCGTAGATACGACCGTGTTCACTGTACCGTAAAGGTCTAAATCCTGCATTTTCTGGCAAAGAAAAAGGATATCGGCTTCCATATCGTAAGCCTTATCCTTAGCCTCCATAAGCATTTCAGGAGATGCATCCACACCGTACACATCTACCCCACGCTTATAAAGCTCAAATGTCATATTTCCCGTACCGCAGGCAAGATCAAGAGTTATCCCGGCAGGATGATTGAATTTATCAAGAATACTCATGATATAATCCGCTCTGCCGGAATAATCCACGTTACCCATTAATGCATCGTAAACAGCGGCGAATGCACTATAGTTACTGTTTGCCACTTATTATTCTCCGTCTTTATCGTCCATACGGCCGAATACAAGTGCATAACCGTCACAGCCATAAATAAGTGAACGGTTAACACGGCTGATAGTTGCTGTTGAAGCACCGGTTTCGGCAACTATTTCGCTGTATACTCTTTTCTGGCTGAGCATTTTAGCAACAGCAAGGCGCTGTGACATAGCCTTAAGCTCAGGAACAGTACAAAGGTCCTCAAAAAACTGGTAGCACTCTTCCATAGATTCAAGCTTAAGTATAGCCTCAAAAAGAAAATCAATATTCTTGTCCTGAAGTTTACTGTTCATAATAAAAAACCTATCCTATCCGAATTTTAGTTGTTTTTATGATTTTAACATATAAAAGTGTAAAAGTAAACCTCAAATGTCATTTTTTATTAAATCTTCGAAAGTTTCGCGTTTAATTATTACCCTGTCTGTACCGTCTTTTATCATTACACAGGCAGGGCGAGGATTTCTGTTGTAATTGGATGCCATCGAATAATTATAAGCACCTGTTGAAAGCACAGAAAGAATGTCACCTGCTACAGGCTTTACTATTTTAACATTTTCCTGAATAAGGTCGCCGCTTTCACAGTATTTACCTGCTATAGTAGCTGTATATTCAGGATTCTCATTCATTTTATTAGCAATAACACAGGTGTATTCTGCCTGATATAAAGCATACCTTGGGTTATCGCCCATACCGCCGTCAACAGAGATATAATTTCTGACATTTTCTATTTCTTTAACACTTCCGACTGTATAAAGTGTAATACCTGCTTCACCTATAATTGAACGTCCGGGCTCAATGTATATATTGGGAATTTTTAAACCTAACCTTTTGCATTCCTCATGTACAGCTTTTGAAACGCTTTCCATATATATCTCATACTCAAGGAATGGGTCGGAATCAAGATATTTAATACCGAAACCGCCGCCTAAATTGAGGTTTTCGATTTCGATGCCATACTCATCCTTGACCTGCTTTATAAAGCTGAGCATAACTTTTGAGGCGAGCACAAACGGTTCAACATCAAATATCTGTGAACCAATATGACAATGCACACCTTTAAAGCTTATGTTCTTTGCTTTAAAGGCCATTTCAGCTGCTTTTTCAGCTTCACCGTTTTCCAATGCGAAACCAAACTTTGAGTCAATCTGGCCTGTTCTGATGAATTCGTGCGTATGAGCGTCAATACCCGGTTTGATTCTTAAAGTGAGATTTACTTTTTTATTAAGCTTCCCGCCTATTTCATCAACCCTATTTATATCTTCGAAGCTATCCGCAATAATATCACCTACATCGTTTTCAACCGCATAAAAAATCTCGTCGTAAGTCTTATTATTTCCGTGGAAATGAAGCTTTTTGGGGTTAACGCCTGCTTTGATGGCTGTATAAATCTCGCCTTTGGAAACAGCATCCATATCAAGACCTTCGGAATCAATAATCCTGCAAATTTCCTTACAGCAGAAAGCTTTGGAGGCATATATCGGTACACCGTAACCGCTGTAATTTTTTCTGATAGACTCAAGATAACTTTTAGCTATATTACGGATTTTATCCTCACTCATTACATATAAGGGGGTGCCGTACTTTTCGGCAAGGTAAACAGTATCCACCCCACCAATGGTCAGGTGTCCTTTTTCATTTATGCCAAGACAATCAGATGTCAGCATATTATCACTCATTTCTAAAATAGATTAATTCTCGCCTGCAGCCTGTTCCAGGCACTTTTTAAGTTCCTCACAGCCTTCACCGTTTGAAGATGAAAATGCAATAAAATCAATATCATTTTCATCAAAAAGCCTGTGGAAAGCATCGTTTCTTTTAATAAATTCTGTCTTATTAAGCTTATCCTTTTTTGTGCATACAACTATAAACGGAAAATCTCGCTCTATAAGATAATTTATCATATCAAAATCTTCTTTTGAAGGTTCGTGCCTGATATCAACTATCTGCACAACAAGCTTTATATTTCTGCCTGAGGAAAAATAACCCTCAATAAGCTCTGACCAACGCTCTTTTTCAGCGTTGGAAACCTTAGCATAGCCATAACCCGGAAGGTCAACAAGCCTTGCGTCCTTCAATTTGAAAAAATTAATGGTTGTTGTTTTACCGGGAGTTGCACTCACCCTTGCAATTGCCTTGCGGTTTAAAAGCTTGTTTATAAGTGAGGATTTTCCTACGTTTGATTTACCCGAAAAAACTATCTCGGGTAAATCGGATTTAGGGAGCTGGTTTGCTTTTCCTGCGGACATTTCAAATACCGCACTCTGATAATTCATATAACACCTTTTTTTGCTTAAGCTTTACATACTCTTACTTTATCTTTTTTATTTATTTCGGGAGTTGCACCGAAATTCTTACCGTTACAACTTTGCGGCAGGTAAACCATAGCGTTTTTAAGTGCTACGTCTACTCTTGTCATAGGAATAAACTCAACATTCTCCTTAACAACTGCATCTACTTCTGCAAGGTCAGGAATATTTTCAAAAGGAATAAGCACGGTTTTTATGCCGTTTCTGTAAGCAGCCATTGCTTTTTCCCTGAGACCGCCTATAGGTAACACTCTGCCCTGAAGAGTAATTTCACCTGTCATTGCAACATCGTGCCTTAAGGGAATATTTGTTAAAGCGGATGTTATGGCTGTTGCCATAGCAACACCTGCCGAAGGACCATCCTTAGGCACTGCACCTTCAGGAGCGTGGATATGAAGGTCTATTTTTGAGTAGAACTCGGGGTCAATGCCCAACATATCTGCCATCGTTCTTATGCAGGTAATGGCAGCATTTGCAGATTCCTTCATAACATCGCCAAGTGAACCTGTAAGCTGAATTTTGCCTGTACCGTGCATTGCAGCAACCTCTATAGGTAAAAGCTCACCACCGACACTTGTCCACGCAAGACCGTTTACAAGGCCGATTTCGTCTGTTTTTGATGCTGTATCCTTAATAAATTTCTTAGGACCTAAAAGCTCCTCGAGATTATCGGGTGTTACCTTAAGGCAGGTAAATTCTGCATCAGAAACTATCATTTTGGCAGCTTTTCTGCAAAGAACGGCAATTGTTCTTTCAAGTGTTCTTACACCCGCTTCTTTTGTGTAGAACTCAATAACAGCGTGTACTGCTTTTGTGTTTATTTTTAACTGAGATGCAGTAAGGCCGTGTATTTTAAGCTGCTTTGGAATAAGATGCTTAACAGCTATATGGTACTTTTCCTCGTGTGTGTAACTGCCGAGATTTATAACGTCCATACGGTCGTATAAAGGACCGGGAATAGCAGAAGCGTCGTTAGCAGTTGTTATAAATAAAACTTCACTTAAATCAAAAGGAAGGTCAATGTAATGGTCGTGGAACGTCTTGTTCTGCTCGGGGTCAAGTACTTCAAGAAGAGATGATGAAGGGTCACCCTTAAAGCTTTGACCTAACTTATCGATTTCATCAAGAAGTATAAGGGGATTTTTCACGCCGCTGCCCTTTATAGCTGCTATAATTCTGCCCGGCATTGAGCCAACATAGGTCCTTCTGTGTCCCATAATGTCAGCTTCATCCTGTACACCGGCTTAGGAAACACGGGGGTTTTTTCTGGCTGTAGGTTCTGGAATTGTCTTTGCCATTG
>JBGUVH010000068.1:0-7301 GCA_045134215.1 Acutalibacteraceae bacterium | reverse complement strand
CTCATAAAGGGATACAGGAATACGAATGCCAGACCTGTCAGCAACAAATAAACCACAATTTTGAAAAATATTGAAGAATACTCAATATCTTTAAGTTTTCTTTTTAATTCATTATTCACGCGTATCCCCCCTTAATCCTTAGCTCTGTTTACAAACGGCCTCATGATTGCGAAAATTATACCAACCAAAGCAATTACAAACAGGAAGAACATCCAGCTCATCGCAGCGGCTTCTTCAAAATCCTTAAGCGCAAAGCCTGTATTTTGAATGTGCTTAAAGAGAGGATTATCTGCATTAATGAAGCAGTCAACAAGTGAGTAAATAAGGTTTGTAAGAATAATAGGAGTGAGCATAGGCAAAGTTATAAGCCAGAACATTTCCCATTCTGTTGCAGAGTCAACACGAGCAGCCTCATAAAGCGAAGGCGATATACTCTGAAGACCTGACAAATAGATAACAATCTGAACACCGCACTTCCAGAGTATCGAAGTGATAAGACTAAGGAAATCGGTGATAAGAGCTGTAAGCTCACCGCCAAGATAAATCTTTACTTCCATAGGAAGAAGTACATTCTGTGCGGTTTCCATAGCCTCACTCTGAACACCCTGTCCCAAAAGCTGAGACATAATGAAACCTGAACCTAAAATTACAGGCAGGAAGAATATTGTTCTGTAGGCTACTCTACCGGGGAATTCTTTGTTAAGAAGAATTGCGATAAATATTGCAAATACATTTGTAAGTGGGATCTGAATAAGCATTTCCTTAATTGTGGTAACAAAATGCTTTACATACCAAGCATCCTCACGGAAAATGTATTTATAATTATCAAGTCCTGCCCATTCAAGAGTATACTCTGACATATTAAGCACATTAACAAAGCTTAACTGTATTGAGCGGAAAAGCGGAAATGCGAAGAAAAGACAGAAACCGATAAGCCAAGGGGAGATAAAAGCTAAACCCGCTAACGCATTGCGGCGTTCAGTTATTGTAGATTTTCTTAATTTCATTTTTTATTTCCCCCTTCTACAACAACATAACTTTCAGGTGAAAGCTTAACACCGTTTGTTTCAACATTCTTTTCATTATAGTTGATATAAATGGTCTTTCCGCTTTCATAAGTAACAGCTACAACACCGTCAGCCAAAACCTTATGGTCAATCATAGCCTCTTTTGCAGTAAATCCGAGCTTATCATTGAATTCCTTAACACATTCGTTAATGGTTTCCATGTGCTCCTTATAATCGGTAGCAAAAGCTGTCTCTGCATAGGTGTTTTTAAGTAATTCAGAGCTATTATAAGTCAACACAAAGTTAGGCTGACTTCCGTACTCAATCCATCTGAGCTTCTGCTGTGTGTAATCAGCTGCCATATTACCTGCAACATTGCCGGTATAAGGAATGCTTCCGTGAACTATCATCTGATAGAACGGGATTGAATACTGCATTTGCACCATTTCGCTACTCTTTTCAGGCATATCGTAAATAGCGTCTGCGGCCGAAAGCATATAAGCATTACCGCCCTGAACAGCAACATTCAACTTATCTTTTGCAGTAACCTTTGCGGTTTTAAGCATTGCAGTGGCTGTCTGAGCACGTATGAGCTTACCACCGGCACTGTAATCATCATAAAGATAATAGCCAACCTTTTCAAAAGCAACACCATTTGCATCAACCGATTTATAGAAAGGAAGTCTGTCATCTATATAGGTTTTAAGCTCAACCAAAGCGTTGCGCAAATAAGCTGTGTATGAAGCGTTTGTTATAGGCAGATTCATTTCATTATAAACTGCCTGACTGCTCTTATTAAAACCTACGCCATTATCAAGTGCATAAATATAATCGGCAACCATATAAGATTCAATCTTACTGTCAGCAAGATATTTATTAAGGTTTTTAAGATCGTCCTTACCGCCTAAATCACCTGCAGGCTTATCGCCCGAAGGATTAAGACCGTATCCGCCCTCTTGCCAACCTAACATATAAACTCTAAGGTTCTGACGGTTATCTTTTTCAACCTTATCAATAATTTTTTCGACGTCACCGAATGCTGTTAAGGTCTTAAGGCCTTTGTCCATACCGGAATTACCCTTAGCAGCCATAACTATCTGCAGATTTGCCTTAACGCTGTCGCTCTTCACCTGATTGAGCAAGCCCTTATCAAGCATATAGCCTCTGATGATGGCAGCCATATCTGCATAGGTAATATAATCACCGTTTTTAACAGCAGGTATATTAAGAACCGGAGCCGCATCTTCACCCTCAACTACAGGAGCCGGGGTATTAACTGCTGCAGGGTCGGTATTATCAATAAAGAAATACTGAATACCGTAATCAACTGCAGAAATACTCTTTTCAACCTCGGTAATCTCTACGTTACTTGGTGATATGTAAGAATAAGACTTACGATACATACAAGAAGCGGTCAAACGGTTACGACCGGTTTTTGCATTAAATGAGGGGCTAAAAGTTACATAAGCGTTCTCGTCACCCTCGGTAATATAGCCAACAACACCCGTAGCACCATCGGTTATACCGTATGCCGGAAGCATTACATTGTACTGACCCTGAGATATACGCTCATCGATTTCATCCAGATTAAATGAGTTCTCGAAATAGCAGAAGGTTGTAATCGGGCTTGTATTGCTCGATTTGCCGAATTTATAAAGCGAACCGCTACCATCGGGGAACACAGCAAATCCGTTTGGATTGTTCTTAACAGCGCCCATCTGCGGGAAGAGTGTAATACTTGTTACACCGTATTTGCCCTTTTCTTTTATGCTCTTAACCGGAATGCGAGCCTTTATACCATATTCGTTAATCCATACTTCAACTGTAAAGCTTATCTCGTACTGAGGGAAAGTAAGACCTAACGAAATACCGTTCTTTATTGCTCTTTCCTTTACCTTACATTCGGTTCCGGCAGCATCAAATACATCTTCAACACCCTTAAAATCGGTATAACCCACCTGACAAAGTGTAAATAATCCTTTGTCAGATTCGGCATCACCGGAAGGTGTGAAATGGGATAAATTAACACCGCTTGTAAATACTGTGGCTTTAGCCGAATTAGTAATATTAAATGCCATGGTATCTCTATTATAAGTAAGCTTATTTCCCTTTACCTCACCTAAAACCACCTCGTTAGCATCAGCAAGGTCGTTATCGGTATATTCAGGAAGGTCCACAACCTTCTTATCGAGCATACTGTAATCTATATTCTTCTTAGGACTAAGCAGGAACACAGAAAGGGCTATTACAGCAACAAGAATTACAGCGATAATCGCGATAAAAACTTTCGTTTTCTTTTTCATTTAAGCCACCCTTTCTGTTATCTTAAGAAGAAGTTCATCTCGGATATTAACTCCTGGAAGAAGAGGAATATCTGAGAGTCCAATGCAAAAGCCAATAAAAGCACGATTACTATAAGGAACATTGCGATAATAATTATAAGCGTAAAGAAAATTGACTTCCAGAACGATATATTATTACCTTCCTTAAAGCAAAGGTAAAGCAAAACTATAACCCATACCCACATAATAATATTAAGGGTATCGTAAAAACCTTTTTCGGAGTTAGCCAAAACCTGTGATAGCAGTATCATTATCGGACGTATTACAATTACCGGCATCATACTGAAAGCACTGAGGCATATAGTTTCCTTGAAGGTGGACTCACCGCCCATTATGGTCATAAATGCATAGCATGCAAGCGACCACAGCATAACAATTAATACTTCACTGCCTACCTCAAGAAATAGGTTAGCCTTTTGTGGCTGAATCGCAGATACAGTATAGTTTACTGTATATACCGAAATAATTCTGAGAATAGCACAAATAAGAAAAGGAGTAATAATTGCTAAAATCGGAATTTCTTTACGCTTACGTTTTACAAGCGTTACCATTTCCAATGGATGAAAAAGCATCATAAAAGCGCCTTTTAACCACCACATATTAATGCACTCCCTTTCCGCCCCACAACTGTTGTCTGAGCTTCTTTATAAAGTTGCGGCTAAGCTTAATCAAAATTATAACAACTGCTAAAATAAGTGCTACTGCACCTACAACCAAACCGAAATGCTCCTGGAAAAGATTATACCTGAGCTTTTCAAAGGTTTTACCATAGTTAACCTGGTCTTCACCTTGATAGAATTCTTTTTTGGCCGACTCATATTCGCCGTTTTTATATTCTATCTTACCAATCATCTGACGTGCTAAGGTATAGTTGGAATTCTTCTTTCTTACAGATACCCAAAGCTCATAAGCTTCGTCATACTTACCATCGTCAAAAAGTGAGATAGCCTTATGGATAGTATCTGTGAAATCTGTAGGCTCAAAAACCTGTATTCTGCAAAGAGAAGAGTCAAGTGTTACAAGTCTGTCATTCTCACCGATTACAATAGAGCTGATAACCTGGAAAACATTCTTGCCGGTACCCTTACCGCCAAAAACACCCAAAAGGTTACCCTCGCTATCATACTGGTAAATACAGCCTGTGTTCTGTTCGGAAACGAAGATAATACCCGAACTGTTAACACCGATGTCGGTAAATATCGGAGTAGTTGCCTTACCGTTAGCATCATAGATAGTCTCACCATAATCACCTGAAGGGTAAATATTACTACCAACAGTATTGATTACGCTTATTCTCTGCTGTTCAGCAAGACCAACGGCATAAAGTCTGCCATCGTCTGCCAGACAGAAGTTAGCATAAGATTCAGGCTCACGCTTAACCATCTGCATCTTCTGCTTTTCGGTTGCGAATTTGCGGTAGATATAATCCCACAAATCAAAACCAACCTTATTATCACCAATATAGCCCTTAAAGTTATTAAGTGCATCAATGGTCATAAACTGTTTACCCTGAATCACATAGATAAAGCTACTTACAGGGTCAAAAGCAACCTTTGAAGGTGAGAAATACTCAACATCATAAAGAAGGTCGGATTCGGGTTTAATAAAGCTTTCAACATATTGGAAGGCTTTATCAAGGTGAATAATACGTCCGTTACCCGAATCGGCGATATAAACATCACCGTATTCATCAGCGGAAACACCTGTTGGCGAGGAAAGCGAAGTACCGTCTGCCTCGGTGATTTCACCCAAAACCTTGAAATTTTTATCAAGCTTTAAAACGCGGTTGTTACCTGTATCGGCAACATAATAAAAACCTTTTTTATCATAGAAAATATCCTGAGGGTCGTTAAGCTTTTTCTGTTCAGTACCTGTGAACTCGGTTATAACAGCCTTGTTTTCAAAAAGTGTAGGAACAGAAAGACGCTCATCCTCATCAAGTATATAGCTATTGCTAACAGGCATAATTGCAGAAGCAGGAACTATAAGACTCATCATTATAACTATGATAGCTATTAAAAAGCAAATCGCTCTTTTCATCTTCAGTCCCCTCCTTACTTAATACCTGAGTGTGCCATTGTAGCAATTACTCGACGCTGCATAAGAGTATAAATTACTATTGTAGGCAAGGTTGAAAGAAGAGTAGCTGCAGCCATAGCGCCTGCACGTGTTAAAGCAGCGCCGCTACCGATTGACTGTAATGCCAAAGGAAGAGTTCTCATAGAAGTATCGGTTATATAAACCATCGGAGCGAAAGCATCGTTCCAGCTTGCAGTAAACGAGAACACAACCAAGGTACTGCATGCAGGTTTCATAAAGGGGAATACTATCTTTGTGAATATCTGCCACTCATTAGCTCCGTCAAGACGCGCAGCCTCAAGAAGTGCATTAGGCAACTGATCGCAGAACTGCTTTACAAAGAAGAAACCGAAGGAACCTGCAACCTTAGGAATAATGAGCGCCCAATAGGTATTCATAAGTCCTAAGTTGTTAACTACAAGATAGTTAGGAATTGTGTTAAGGGTTGCAGGGAACATAAGGGTTGCAACTATAACACTGAAAATAAAATTCTTAAAAGGCAGGTCAAGTTTAACAAGACCGTAAGCACCAATAGAAGAAACAAAGATTGTAAGCATTACCGTTACTACCGAAATAAACACACTGTTAACAACATAACGTAGGAACGGCACAGAGCTACTTCCCGTAGCAAACAACAAATCTCTGAAGTTATTTATGGTTGGGTTTCTGACAAAGAACTGTGGGGGGAAGCGTAACAGCTCATCCAAAGGCTTGAAGGCCGTACAAAGAACGTACACAAGAGGTAATGCCGTAAAGCAAACAAAAGCTAATACGAACAGATAAACAAAAACTCTTGAGGTTGAAATTTTAATATGTAATTTTCCTAAACGGATATGAAATCCTTTTCTAACTCTCATAATTACCTCTCCTTCCCTTTATTCGTCTTTGCTTGTGAGCAGGAAGGAAACCAACCTACCGAACAAGAATGTGATAAGGAACAAAATAACCGTTACTGCCGAAGCATAACCCATTTCGTACCTCTGGAACGCATAGTCGTAAATATGCGCAACCATTGTGTGACCTGCATAGTTCGGGGTCGGGAAGCCTGCAAAAGATGTGATTATATCGAACACGCCGAATGAACCCGAAATTGTATTAATAGCGCCAAACAAAAGCTGAGGCTTCATCTGAGGTAAGGTTATGTAGAAAAGCTCTGCAAAACGACCTTTGATACCGTCAATCGCGCCTGCTTCGTAAAGCTCCTGGTTAACGTTTTGGAGACCTGCCATAAATACAAGGAAGCCGGTACCCATACCCATCCAGACCTGAATAAATATACAAACAGGAAGGATAAGGTCAACGTCCTGATTCCATAGTATAGGGGTGGAAATCAGTCCCAAACGCATAAGAGCATTGTTTATAAGACCGTAGCTATCTGATGAGAAGAAATAAAGCCAGATAACCGACATTGCCGTACCGCTTGTAATTGAAGGAGCATAGAAAGCCAAAGCAAAAGCGGTTCTACCCTTCAGGTCATTAAGCACCCAAGCCATTATAAATGACATAAGGTAACTTACAGGACCTGCGATACAAGCAAAAACCAATGTGTTTTTAAGTGATAAAAGGAATATTTCGTCGTTAAGGAACAACTGCTTATAGTTGTTAAAGCCAACGAAATCGTTTCTGTTTAAAAGGTCAAAGTTTGTAATACTGTAAAGAGCTGACTGTGCAACAGGAGCCAAAGTGAACAAACAGAACAAAACGAAGAAGGGAAGAAAGAACAGAATAGCAAGGGTTCTGCTGCTTAATGATCTATCCTTCTTTGCTGTTAAAGCTTTAGATTTCATTATTTCTCTCCTCCTTAATCGTCTAATCCTAATTCTTCGCGCTTACGTTCAAGCTCAACATTTATAGCCTCGATTGCCTCTTCCAA
>JBGUVH010000067.1:0-13492 GCA_045134215.1 Acutalibacteraceae bacterium | reverse complement strand
TTTTTTCGTTTATGTGGACAATATGTGATTTTTTTGACCGTCAATTTATTGTCTTGACGGTTCGTTTTTTTCGTTTATGTGGACAATTTATGAATCTATTTTCGCATTGCATAGCTCGGTAGACTATGACCTGAGGAGTATTCCTTTCTCTTTTTAAGGAGTACTCCTCGGGTTAATTTATTTTCTCCGAACCTGTTACATATATCATTTATCTCCTCCTCTATACGACGCTGTTTTTCGTCCTGCTCTATTGACGAAAATATATCTGTCTGCACTGCTTTTACGTCTTCCCGAAGGTGTATGGCTCTGAGTCCCACGCTTCTGCAGGGAAAAGCTGCATTTTGAGAGAAAAGCTTCATTCCCTCTCTTGCAAGGGTTATTCCCGTCTGGGTACCGCTGTCTATTCGGGCTGTATATTCGTTACTTTTCAGGTCGGTTCCGCGAATATTTATTACCACCCCGTAAGCATACATACCGTAAAGGCGCAGTCTACTTGCTATTTCCTCTGCATACAGCATCAGTTCTCCCCACAAGTCCTCTGTGTTTTCTATATCGTGGGACAGTGTTCTGGAGCGACCTATACTTTTCGGTCGGTCACTGCTTTTTGGTGTGCATACTGGCGAAGAATCCAGTCCCATCGCACAGTGCTTAAGTGCAACTCCGTTTTTGCCAAGATATTTTTTCAGAAGCATTTCATCACAAAGGGTTAAATCGCCGATTGTAAATACACCCTTGGAATTAAGAGATGCGCCTGTGCTTCTGCCTACATATAAAAGGTCCCCTACAGGCAGATTATATATTTTCTCTTTGAAATTCTCTTTTGATATAACGGTTAGTCCGTCAGGCTTTTTCATATCTGAGCCAAGCTTTGCAAAAACCTTATTAAAGCTGACTCCTACCGAAGCGGTTATACCAAGCTCATTTTTTATATCTCTTTTTATTTTTCGGGCAATTTCCTCTCCGCTTCCGAAAAGCAGTGTGCTTCCGGTTACATCAAGCCAACATTCGTCCATTCCGAAGGGCTCTACCATATCGGTATAGCGGTGGTATATTTCCCTTGCTTTTTTTGAAAATTTCTCATACTCATCATAAAGAGGGGGAAGTATATAAAGCCCTGCGCATTTTTGTCTGGCCTGCCATATAGGCTCGGCGGTTTTTACCCCGAATTTTTTGGCTATTTCATTCTTTGCAAGAATTATTCCGTGACGGTTTTCCACGCTTCCTGCCACTGCCACAGGCTCATTAAGTAAGGTCTGATTATAAAGCAGACTGACTGAAGCGAAAAAATTATTAAGATCGCAGTGTAAAATTACCCTTTCCATTTTTGTCCTCCATAGTGGGATGTAAATTTTCAAGCGCCCTGTTATGTAATCTTTCAACCTGTCTTCTACTGTAATTAAGCAGGGCGGCGGTTTCTTCAAGACTTGTTCCGCACAGATATTTTTGGGCAAGTATCTCGGCTTCCTTTTTATTGACAACGCTTTCAATATCCTTTTCAATACAGTCCCTTATAAGCTTTGCCTCTTCAAGCCGTTTTTTATAGCTTTTCTTTTTATCTCTGTTTCTGAGAGTTAAAATATCATATCTTCTTATCCTTGCCTGTTGCAAGGGATAAGACTGAAGATATTCCCTCTTTTCCTCTATTGTCATTTCTCTCACAGCATATTCGCTCCCTTCAGGGCATAATACTGTCCGTAGCTCAGCTTACAGCCGTTTAGTCTGTTATACTCATCTACTTCATTTACGGCCTTGTATAGCGGGCTTGTCCTTCTATGTATTTTCATCTCCTCCTGACGCCTAAACATTTTTTCTCCTGCCCGTTTACAGCTTTCACAGCAATACTTTTTATCGGGTATGGCTATTTTTACACCGCAATAGCTGCAATAAACGCCTTTTTTCTCCCTATAATTCATCCCATCACAAAATGGACAAAGATGAACTCTTTCGTATCCCTGCCCCCTCTCTTCAAAATAAACCTTAACAAACTCAAACTCTTTCTGACAGTCGGGACAATAATACAAAATTTTTTACCTCCATTTTTTTCTTGACTTCACGCCGAAACTGTAATATAATGGTTTACGGAATTCCGAACGCGAAATATATTATATTACGGAATTCCGTAATTGTCAAGGGGTAAAAGGTATTTTTATCATAAAATTTATGGGGGATTTTGTAAAAATGGATGGGATTTACGAAAGAATAGAGAAATTATGTAAAACTTCTCAGATAACTGTCACCGAGCTTTGCAGGGAATGTTCTATTCCCAGAGCCACTATGTCCGATTTCAAGCAGGGCAGAAGCAAAACCCTTTCCGCCTCTGCTCTTTCAAAAATTGCTAATTATTTTGAAATAAGCGTTGAATACCTTATTAAAGGTGAGCTTTCCAAAGCAGGAAAAGAAGAATTAAAGGTTGCTCTTTTCGGCGGCGGTACTAATGTTACCGACGCTATGTGGGAAGAGGTTATACGCTATGCCCAATATATCAAGGAGCGGGAAAATGGATCTTAAGGAGCTTTATAAACTTGCGGAAGAAAAAAATGTAAAGGTTATGGATTTTTCTCTCCCTGAAAACAAATCGGTCTGTATTGAGGTGGATGACGGCTGCTTTGTAGGTGTTGACCCTGCGGTTTTTTCCTCAACAAGAGAAGAAAAGGTAGTCCTTGCTCATGAGCTGGGGCATATAGAAACAGGCAGTTTTTATGCCGTCGGCAGTGACGCAGCCTCCCGTTCAAAGCAGGAAGCCAAGGCTGAAAAATGGACAATTAACCGTCTTGTTCCCTTAGATGAACTAAAAAAAGCAATAAAAAACGGCTACTGCGATGTGCAAAGCCTTGCTGAGCACTTCGAAGTAACCGAAAAATTTATGTATGATGTAATACTTCATTACAGAAAGAAAAATTAAAAGCCGTATTCACAGCGAATACGGCTTTGTTGTTTATTCTTCGGGCATTTCCCAGTTATGCCAGAATGCCTGAACGTCCTCGTTTTCGTCCATCATATCAATGAGCTTTTCCATTTTTTCGCACATTGCTTCATCTGGCAGAGCTGTCATAGTCTGGGGGATATATGCAACCTCTGCAGAAACAAAGGCATAACCCTTTTCTTCAAGAGCATCTCTTACAGCTCCTAAATCGTTAGGTGCGGTTGTGATTTCGAAAACATCTTCTTCAACTGAGAAGTCTTCGGCTCCTGCCTCAAGAGCATCCATCATAACGGTGTCTTCGTCCCTGTCCTCTGCCTCAATTACTATTACACCCTTACGGTCAAACATAAAGGATACGCTTCCTGCCTGACCAAGATTGCCGCCGCACTTATCAAAGTAATGACGCATCTCACCTGCGGTACGGTTACGGTTATCAGTAAGAGCCTCAACTATACAGGCAACTCCGCCTGGGCCATAGCCCTCGTAGATAAGCTCTTCATAGTTATTTGCATCGCCCTCACCTGCAGCCTTTTTGATAATACGCTCAATATTTTCATTAGGCACATTAGCAGCCTTAGCCTTTGCAATAACATCCTTAAGCTTACTGTTCTCAGCAGGGTTAGGGCCGCCCTGTTTTACAACAACGGCAATTTCTCTACCCATTTTGGTAAAGATTTTAGCCTTTGCTGCATCGGTCTTTTCCTTTTTACGCTTAATATTGTTCCATTTACTGTGTCCTGACATTTATTATACATTCCTTTCGGATTTTATATCAACGAAGGATATTTTATCATAATATTTCCTGTGATTCAAGTGCTTTTTCGATTATTCTGTCAATATCCTCCATTAAGGATATTTCTCCGCACAGTCTTCTTAGGGTTGCGGCACCCCGAATACCCTTTATATACCACGACGCATGTTTACGGCTTTCTAAAAAAGCGGTGCGCTCACCCTTATATTCTATCATCAGCTCTACCTGTTTTTTAAGTACGGCAAGTCTTTCCTCAAGGGTGAATACAGGTATTTCCTTACCCGAAAATCCTGCATTAATTTCGCTGAAAACAAAGGGATTTCCCATAGCGCCTCTGCCTACACAAAGATAATCACAGCCTGTTATATCCTTCATATTTTTAGCAGAAGCAAAATCAGTTATATCACCGTTTGCTATAACTGGAATACTTACCGCTTCCTTTACCTGTCTGATTATTTCAATGTTAACAGGGGGCGCATACATCTGCTGTCTTGTTCTGCCATGTACCGTTACAGCAGAAGCACCGCTATCTTCAGCTATTTTTGCTATTTCTACAGCATTAAGGCTGTCACTGTCCCAGCCCGAACGCATTTTTACGGTAACAGGAATATCCACAGCACTCACTACAGCAGAAATAATCTCTCCTGCAAGTACAGGATTCTTCATAAGCGCACTGCCGCCGCCATGACCTGCAACCTTAGGTGCGGGACAGCCCATATTAATATCAATAAAATCGGGGTTTAGCTCTCTTGCCCGTTTTGCCGCTTCCCCCATAGAAACAGGGTCGCTTCCAAAAAGCTGAGAAGCAAAGGGACGCTCCTTTTCGCCGCAGTAGAGAAGAGTCTGACTTTTCCTGTCCCCTCGGCTTACGCCCTTGGCACTGGTAAGCTCACCAACCGTATACCCCGCACCGAACTCGATACATATTTCCCGCATTGCGCGGTCGGCTACCCCTGCCATCGGTGCAAGACAGGCAAAAGAGCCGATTTCTTTATTTCCTATTTTCATAATAAATTTATTATAACTCTCTTTTTAAATTATGTCAAATTTGAAAATTTTTTAAATAAAGTGATGACAAATATGTAATCAGTTGTTATAATATATAGTGATTAATTATTGTCTTTTTAAAGGGTGTATAAAATGAAGCTTTTAGCCATTGACGGAAACAGCATTATAAACCGCGCTTTTTACGGTATCCGTCTGCTTTCCACCTCAAAGGGCGTTCACACCAATGCCGTTTACGGCTTTATAAACATTTTAAACAAGCTTGTGGCACAGGAAAATCCCGACGGTGTTGCTGTGGCTTTTGACCTTAAGACACCTACCTTCCGTCACGAAAAATATGACGAATACAAGGCGGGAAGAAAGCCTATGCCCGAGGAGCTTCGTGAGCAGATTCCCCTTCTTAAAGAATGGCTCACTCTTTTCGGCTATAAGGTTATTGAATGTCCCCGATATGAAGCTGATGATATTTTAGGCACACTTGCCCGTATTTGCGAGGACAGTAAAAACACCTGTGTTATTGCAACAGGTGATAGAGATTCTTTGCAGCTTATCAGCGAAAATGTAAAGGTGCTTCTTTCTGCCACAAAGGCAGGTAAGCCCGAAATCGTCACCTTTGACAAAGAAGCCCTTATGGATAAATACGGACTGACTCCCCCTCAGATGATTGAGCTTAAGGCTCTTATGGGGGATGCTTCTGACCATATTCCGGGAGTTTCGGGAATCGGCGAGAAAACCGCCACCGAGCTTATTATAAATTTCGGTTCCTTAGACGGTGTTTACGAAAATCTTGATTCCCCACTTATCCGTCCTGCTGTAAAAGCTAAGCTTGAGGCGGGAAGAGAAAGTGCATATATGAGCCATTTTTTAGGAACCATTTCAAGACAGGCTCCTATTTCCGAAAATCTTAAGGATTATTTACCTTGCGACAGGGACGAAAATGCTCTTGCCGCCTTTATGACCGAGCTTGAGCTATTCAGACTTATGGACAGTATGGGAATTTCCCCTGTTCAATCCCAAGAAAGCATTGATTTTGCCCAAAGCAGAGTAATCAGTGCTGTAGAAAGCAAAGACTTTGTTATGGGTGATACTCTTGATATTGCCTGTGATTTCAGTGAAAATAAAATCGCCGTTGTATCGGGAGAAAATGCCTGTGTTTTCAGCACAGAGGATACTTCTCTTACAAGTATTCTTTCTTCGGATAAAAATAAAAGGGTTTATAACTGCAAGGAGCTTTACCGCTTCTGCATAGAAAAAAATATTGAGCTTAAAAATGTTACCTTTGATGCTATGGTGGCAGGGTATCTTGCCGACCCCTCCTCTTCGTCCTATGCTATTGACAGGCTTATCGGCAGATACCATATTGCCGATACCGATATGACACCCTCTGTTCTTCGCACCGCCGTGCTTCACGGCCCTGTGTGTGACGCTTTAAAGGAAGAGCTTATAAAAACAGGACAGGATAGGCTGCTTACCGAAATCGAGCTTCCGCTATCAGAGGTTTTAGCTTCTATGGAGCTTACAGGTGTACTTGTAGACAGGGACGGACTTTTAAAAATGGGTGACGAGCTGTCGGCAAGAATTGACGCTTTGCAAAAGGAAATATATTCCCTTATCGGCTATGAGCTTAATCTTAATTCGCCCAAGCAGTTAGGTATTGCCCTTTTTGAAGATTTAAAGCTTCCTGGGGCTAAGAAAACCAAAAGCGGTTATTCAACCTCGGCAGAAATTCTCGAAAATCTTAAATATGAACACCCTGCTGTTGAAAAGCTGCTTACCTACAGACAGCTTACAAAGCTTAAATCCACCTACTGTGACGGTCTTTACAGCGCTGCAGGGGAGGACGGGAGAATACACTCTACCTTTAATCAGGTAGAAACGAGAACAGGAAGAATAAGCTCCTTAGAGCCTAATCTTCAAAATATTCCCGTAAGAAGTAATGAGGGCAAAAAGCTTCGCAAATTCTTTGTTGCAGAGGAAGGTATGGTGCTGTGCGATGCCGACTATTCACAAATTGAGCTGAGAGTTCTGGCTTCCATTGCAAAGGATGAAAATATGATAGCCGCCTTTAAAAGCGGACTGGACATTCACACCGCAACTGCCGCACAGGTTTTCTCGCTTCCCTCTGATATGGTTACACCCTCCCTTCGAAGCAAGGCAAAGGCAGTAAACTTCGGTATTGTTTACGGTATCGGCGCTTTTTCACTTTCAAAGGATATTGGAGTATCAAGGAAGGAAGCCGACCAGTATATAAAGGGTTATCTTACCGCCTATAAGGGCGTTGACGGCTATATGAAACGGGTGATTGAAGAAGCCAAGGAAAATGGCTTCGTTACCACCATTTTTGGCAGAAGAAGGTATCTGCCTGAGCTTTCCTCCTCTAATCACATGCTTCGTTCCTTCGGTGAAAGGGTGGCAAGAAATGCTCCTATTCAGGGCAGTGCCGCAGATATTATTAAAATTGCTATGATAAAGGTATACAACCGACTTAAAGCAGAGGTCAGTGACGCTCGGCTTATCCTTCAGGTACACGATGAGCTTATTGTGGAATGTAAGGAGCAAGACGCAAATACCGTCTGCAACATTTTACAGGAAGAAATGCGCAGTGCCGCAGATATGGCGGTAGAGCTTATTGCTGATGCAAACATCGGCAAATCCTGGTATGACGCAAAGGGATAATAAAATGAATGTAGTTTTTGTTTGTACAGGCAATACCTGTCGTTCACCTATGGCAGAGGGGTATTTAAAAAGCCTTAAATTAAATGATGTAAATGTTTTTTCTGCAGCTATTTCGGCAATCGGTAACAGGGTTAGCAGAAACAGTCAAATTGTTATGGAAGAAATGGGCGTTGATATATCACACCATATTCCCACATCGCTTACTGCAGAGCTTGTAAAAAAAGCAGATATTATTTATACTATGACGGCTTCGCAAAGAGCTATTTTAAAAACAGCCCTTGAAAGTCTTAACTGTACCGCTACTATCGTTGAAACTCTTGACAAAGAGGATGTTATTGACCCCTTTATGTCAGATGTAGAAACCTATAGAAGCTGCAGGGACCAGATAGTAAGCGCCATTGATTATCACTTCGGCATTAAAAAAAGAGTTGTCCAACATCTTTATGAGGATGACATCAGCCAGATTGCAGAGCTTGAAAGGCTTTGCTTTGAGCATCCTTGGAGTGAAAGGTCTATTTCTGAGTCAATGGCAAACCGAAACACCTATTTAGGTGTTAAAGAAAACGGCGTTATTGTAGGTTATTTAAGCTATAAAATGATGTGCGGTGTTGGAGACATAAATAACATCGCCACTCATCCCGATTTCAGAAGACAGGGTATTGCCCGAAGTCTTTTATGTGAGCTTATAGGCAATGGTATTTTCTGTGACTACACCGCCCTTAACCTTGAAGTAAGAGAAAGCAACACCCCTGCAATAAATCTGTATACTGCCTTTGGCTTTAAGGAAGTAGGCAGAAGAAAAAATTATTATGACGCGCCCAATGAGGACGCTATCCTGATGACAAGAAGGTTTTTATAAGCTATGCTGATACTTAGTATTGAATCGAGCTGTGACGAAACAAGCGCTGCCGTTACCCGCGGCAGAGAGGTTCTTTCAAATATAATATCCACACAGATTGATGAGCATCGTATATATGGCGGAGTTGTTCCTGAAATTGCATCTCGAAGGCACTGTGAAAACATTTCTGCCGTTGTAAAGGAAGCGGTAGACACTGCAGGAATAACCTTTAGCGACATAGACGCTGTTGCTGTTACCGCCTACCCCGGTCTTATCGGCGCTTTACTCACAGGGGTTAACTTTGCAAAAGGACTTTCCCTTTCACTAAATAAGCCTCTTATTGCAGTACACCATCTGCGAAGCCATATTGCCGCAAATTATCTTACCCACAAGGACCTAAAGCCACCCTTTTTATGTCTTGTGGTGTCAGGCGGTAATACCGTTATCTGCTCTGTAAAGGATTATACCGATTTTGAAATTATAGGTCAGACACTTGACGATGCGGCTGGAGAATGCTTTGACAAGGCGGCTCGCGCTATGGGACTTGACTACCCAGGAGGAGTTAACCTTGATAAAATTGCTACCGTAGCTGATGAAAAAGCCTATCCCCTGCCCACACCCAAAATATCGGGCGGCGAATACGATTTCAGCTTTTCGGGACTTAAAACTGCAGTAGTAAATCTTATTCACAATCAGTCACAAAAAGGGCAAAAGGTAAACGTTCCTGTTCTTTGTGCCACTTTAAGAAAAAAGGTATGTGACATTTTAATTGACAAAACCTTTAAGGCGGCAAGGAATACCGGTCACACAAAAATTGTTCTTGCAGGCGGTGTTTCAGCCAACAGTGAGCTGAGGAGCCGTATGGAAGAGCAGTGCAAAAAAAACGGGTTTGAGTTTTACACACCTGAGCTTAAGTTCTGCGGTGACAATGCCGCTATGGTAGGAGCTCAGGCAATTTATGAATACGAAAAGGGTAATCTTGCTGACATATCCTTAAATGCCTCGGCTACTATGCCAATCGATTTGAAGGTGTAACAGATGAAAAATTTGTTTCTTATTGCTAATCCCAGCTCGGGAACAGGTAAAATCAAATCTCAGCTATTTAATGTTATAAATATTCTGTCAAGACAGTACCGCGTTACCGTTCATATAACCACTTGCAGAGGTGATGCTACAAGACAGGCAGCCTCTCTTGATAGCAGCTTTGACACAATAGTTGTATGCGGCGGCGACGGAACTCTCAACGAAGTTATAACAGGTCTTATGAAGAATAAGAACGAATATAACCTTGGATATATTCCCTCAGGAACACTTAACGAATGGTCAAGCGGTCTGAAAATCAGCAAGGATATGAAAAAAGCTGCCGCCGATATTCTTGAGAACAACATTATTCCTCTTGATATCGGAAAATTCGGTGATAAATATTTTTCCTATACCGCTTCCTTCGGAGCCTTTACCGAAGCCTCTTACTCAGCACCGCAGGATATTAAGAATGTACTCGGTAAGCTTGCTTACTTGCTTGAGGGTGTTAAAACACTGGAGAACATACGCCCCATTCATTTAAAGTTCACCTGTAACGACAGAGTTATAGAGGATAATTTTATCTTCGGAACAATTTCTAATTCTATGTCGGTTGGCGGTGTTGTTCGCTATGATGAAACTGTAGTGGAATTGGGGGACGGACTCTTTGAGGTGCTTTTACTTCATTATCCGAAGAACCTTAACGATTTCAACAATTTAATTTCAGCCATTCTTACCCGCGATTTAAGTAAAAACGGCATTACATTCTTACAGACAAATAAGATTACCATTGAGGATGCAGGGGATGTGGAATGGACTCTTGACGGTGAATATGTACCGCCTCAGGACACTGTTAAAGTTAAAAACCTTCACCGAGCTATAAGCTTTATAGTTCCTCCGAAAAAATAATATAAAAAGGGAAGAAAATTTATGTTTACAAGAGATATTGGAGTAGACCTTGGAAGTGCCACGACTCTGGTCTGCGTAAAAGGAAAAGGAATAATTATGAGGGAGCCCTCGGTTGTTGCTTACGATGTAAGAAACGATGCTGTAAGAGCCGTAGGCAGCGAAGCCAAGGCTATGATAGGCAGAACACCAGGCTCTATAATTGCTGTGCGTCCTTTGAAGGACGGCGTTATTGCCGACTTCGATGTAACTGCCGCAATGCTTAAGAGATTTATAAGTCAGGCTCTTAAGGGCTCACTGTTTTCAAGAGTAAGAATGGTTATCTGTATTCCTGCAGGTGTTACCGAGGTTGAAAGCCGCGCTGTTTATGATGCCGCTAAAACCGCAGGTGCCGCAGAAATCGACCTTATTGAAGAGCCTATGGCAGCAGCAGTAGGCGCCGGTCTTCCTATATGGGATGCGGCAGGTAATATGGTTGCCGATATTGGCGGCGGTACAACCGACGTTGCTGTTATTTCCCTTGGTGATATTGTTACAAGCCAGTCACTCCGTAAAGCAGGAGATGACCTTGACGGAGCAATTATTCAGTATGTAAAGCGTAAGCATAATCTTCTTATAGGAGAACGCAGTGCCGAGCAGATTAAAATTGAAATCGGCTCTGCCCTTCCTTATGAGGATGAAAAGGTTATCGAGGTGCGTGGCAGAAACCTTGTTGACGGTCTTCCCAAAAATATAAATATTTCCTCTGCTGAAGTAAGAGAAGCTATGTCAGAGGTTATAAGAGAGATAGTTGATACCGTTCGTATCACCCTTGAAAAAACTCCACCCGAGCTGTCGGCTGACATTATTGACAGAGGCATAACCCTGACAGGCGGTACTGCTCTGCTTCGCGGTCTTGCAGAGCTTATTGCAAGAGAAACAGGTATGCCTGTTCAGATAGCGACAGACCCCATTGACTGTGTGGTGCTGGGCACTGCTAAAAGACTGGACGGAAGCAGCGGCTTTGAAAATTATGTATTCCGTCATTCAAAACGCTTCAGATAGGAGTTTAAAATATGCGTTTTTTCTTCAGAACACGCAGGTTCAGGCTTTGTCTTTCTATTATCTGCGCCGTTGTTGCTCTTGCTATTGTCATACGACTTATCGGAGGAATTCTTTCTCCCGCTTCAAGTCTTATCGGCACTATAACAGCGCCCTTTCAGGATATGGCTACAGGCATTTCCTCCTTTTTTACAGGTCTTGATAAAAAATTCAATGAAGGCAACAGCCTTCTTCTTGAAAATCAGGAGCTTAAAGAGGAGCTTGGTAAATTAAGAAAGTCTCAGGCAGAGCTTGACCAGACAAAACGGCAAAACGAATTTTACAAGGATTATCTTGAAATAAAGGACCAAAATCCCGACTTCTCCTTCTGTGATGCCCGTCTTATATCTATTGATAAGGATGACCTTTATAAAAACTTTGTTATAAACAAAGGCTCGGCTCACGGTATTGAGGCATTTGACCCTGTTATTGTGGGCAATTATCTTGTAGGTTACATAAGCAGTGTGGGAATTACCACCTCAAAGGTAACCACAATACTTAGCCCCGAAATAATATGCGGTGCCAACGACAGCAGAACGGGGGATGCAGGTATACTCTCCGGTGCAGTGGATTTTGCAAAAGACGGCACTGTTAAGCTTTATAACCTTTCCCGTTCCTGTAATGTTGCAGTAGGCGATACTATAGTAACATCCGGCGAAGGCCTTTTCCCTGAAGGGCTTTTAATAGGAAGCGTTCAGTCCATTAAAAGCGACACCTATACCTCATCCCTTTATGCAAGTGTTGTACCCTTTGCGGATTTTGAGGAAATGGGAAATGTTATGATTATAACCTCATTTTCAGAGCAGGGAACCCTTGGGGAAGGTCTGGAGTGACGGCTATGTTTATAGAAAGAAAACGCAAAATTCCTTACATCGAAGCGCTTATTGCTTTCGCTCTTTATTTGTTTCACTATACATCTCTTGTGGACATTACCGTTTATACTGCCTCCCCCTTTATACTTCTTCCTCTTTTAGTGGCTGTTGCTATGTTCAGAGGAGAGCTTGTGGGACTTATTTTCGGTGCTGTCTGCGGCTTTGCCTGTGATGCAGTTTCTTCACAGACTATGTGCTTTAATACACTTGCCTTTATGTTCACAGGTTTTTTTGTGGGACTTTTAGCCAAAAACATATTCAACCGTAATTTCCCCGCAGCTATAGTTCTGTCGGTTTTAACCTGTGCGGCTTACTTTTTTATTAAATGGTGTATTTATTATCTTTTACCCGATATTCAGGGAAAGGTGTATTATCTGCTGTGGCACTTAGCTCCAAGCGCACTTTACACAGCAATATTCATTATTCCTTTTTACTTTCTCGAAAAACGGCTTCTCCGTGAAAAGAAGCCCGATTAATTAAAAATTACATTCATTAAAGGTGGTGAATTCTTTGCCTTTTGCAAAAAAGAAGGACACAAGAATCAATATTCTTGCGGTATTTTTAGCAGTTATAATCGCGCTTTCTACTATGCGTCTTGTTTATCTGGGTGTTGTTAATGCAAATAAATATTTAAGTGACGACGGTGTTACCACCCGTACCGCCACTCTTAAAGCCCCCCGCGGCGAAATTCTTGACAGCGCCGGCAGAGAAATTGCCGTTAACCGCGAGGGCTATAACATTGTTTTCAACAGCGCTTATATAAACTACGACACTCTTAATAAAATGATACTTACTCTCTGCCGTTATCTTGAATCAGAGGAAACCTCTTGGGCAGACAGGCTTCCCCTTACTAAAACTGAGCCCTATACCTTTACTGATGGGGTATCCTCTTCCTTCCTGTCTTCCATAGGTCTTGCCCATTACGCTTCAAGTCAAAATGCCTTTGACAAGCTTATAGAGACTTATAAGCTGTCTGAATATACCGCCGAAGAAGCCCGTATTATTATGGGTGTAAGATACACTATGGTGTATTCTAACTTTTCCATAGCTAACCCTTATGTTTTTGCAGAGGATGTTCCTACTGCCGTTATGCAGAAGGTAAGTGAAAGCAGCTTTTTGCTGGACGGCGTTACTGTGGAAACCGCCCATTTCAGAGAATATGTAGATACCGACCTTGCTCCCCATCTTATCGGTACGGTAGGCTCTATATATGCAGAGCAGTGGGACGAGCTTAAAGAAAAGGGCTATTCCTATAATGATAAGGTCGGAAAAAGCGGAATAGAGGCCTATGCCGAGGATGTTCTCAGAGGCACCGACGGTGAAATCACCTATTATATAGATGCCAACAAGGTTATTATCGGAAGCGAGGTAACCAAAGAGCCAATACCGGGTAAAACCGTTATGCTTACTCTGGATAAAAC
>JBGUVH010000066.1:0-6986 GCA_045134215.1 Acutalibacteraceae bacterium | reverse complement strand
GTTGTGGACGGAGAGTGTAATTGCGCTGTGCTCCCCATAGAAAACAGCTATAACGGTGACGTAGGTCAGGTTATGGACCTTGCATTCTTTGGCTCACTGTATATAAGCGGCGTTTACGATATAGGGGTTACTCAGCATCTTCTTGCAAAAAAGGGTGTAAAGCTTAGTGAAATAACAGAGGTTATAAGTCACCCTCAGGCTTTGGGTCAGTGTGCTACTTTCATTAAAAATCACGGTTTTAATTCTACTGAATGTTCCAATACTGCTGTAGCAGCTCAGCTTGTTGCTGCTTCTAAGAGAAATGATATAGCCGCTATCGCCAGCGAGGAGGCTGCTCGAATTTATTCTCTTGATGTGGTTGAAAGTGCTATAAATGACAGCAACAGTAATACAACACGCTTTGCGGTGTTTTCTCCTGTTAAGAAAAATGATTGCTCTAAGGACAAGCAGTTTATAATGCTATTTACGGTAAAAAATGAAAGCGGATGTCTTGGTAAGGCACTTTCTGTTATCGGTGATAACGGCTTTAACCTCAGAGCACTCAAAAGCCGTCCCACTAAGGAGCTTATCTGGGATTACTATTTTTATGCCGAGGGTGAGGGTAATATAAACACATCTGAAGGCGAAAAAATGATAAGTGAACTTAAAAAGCTTTGTAGTCACATTAAGGTGGTTGGAAGCTATGAAAAAGAAATTGCATTATAACGAGGTTTTATAAATGATTATTCCCGTATCCTGTAAAACAGGAAGCTATGACATTATATTAGAGCAAGACGCACTGTTTAGAGTTGGTGAACTGTTAAAACTTGACAGAAAGGTGCTTATTGTAACTGATGACGGTGTACCTGATGAGTATGCTAACACTGTTGCAAAGCAATGCAATACTCCGGTTATAGCCGTTTTGCCGCAAGGAGAAAGAAGCAAGTGCTTTGACTCCTATAAAATGCTGCTTTGTAAAATGGTGAAAAACGGATTTACAAGAACCGACTGTGTTGTGGCAGTTGGTGGCGGCGTTATGGGTGACCTTGCAGGCTTTGTAGCTTCCAGCTTTATGAGAGGCGTAGATTTTTACAATGTCCCTACAACGCTTCTTTCTCAGGTAGACTCTTCTATAGGCGGCAAGGTAGCTATAGATTTTGATGGGTATAAAAATATAGTCGGTGCTTTTTATCAACCAAAACGTGTAATTATTGATACAAAGGTTCTGGCTACTTTGCCTAAAAGACAAATTGCAAACGGTCTTGCAGAGTCGGTAAAAATGTCACTGACAAGTGATAAAAAGCTTTTTGAGCTTTTTGAAACACAGGATATATACGAAAATCTCGATAAAATAATCGAAGCTTCACTGCGTATTAAAAAAGCGGTGGTTGAGGAAGACGAGAAGGAAGCGGGACTTCGCAAAATTCTCAATTTTGGTCATACAGTAGCTCACGGAATAGAAAGCGATAATGAAATGAGTAACTGGTATCACGGTGAATGTGTTGCTGTAGGTATGCTTCCTATGTGCAGTGATGAAGTCAGAAGCCGTCTTATTAAGGTTTTAAATAAAATCGGACTGCCTGTAAAGATTGAGTGCAGTGCCGACAGAGTGATTGAGGCAATGAGTCACGATAAGAAAAAGCTTGGTGACAGCATAACGGTTATAACTGTTGAAGAGGTAGGAAGGTTTAAAATGACCGATATACCATTTAGTGACCTTGCAGATAAAATGAAAGAAGTTTTGTAAAATGAAGAATGTATTTGGAAACAATATAACCTTAACCCTGTTCGGAGAAAGTCATGGTCAGGCAATAGGTGCTGTTCTTGACGGAATTGCACCGGGTATAGAGGTTAATGAAGATTTTGTCCGTCATCAGCTTTCTCTTCGTCGCCCGTCAGGTGCTATTTCAACTTCAAGAAACGAAGCTGACCTTTTTAGTATAAAAAGCGGTGTTGTGGGCGGCAAAACTACAGGTACCCCTATTTGCATAATTATTGAAAACGAAAATAAAATAAGCAGAGATTATAGCGATATAGACGGAAAAGCCCGTCCGGGACATGCTGATTATGCTGCTTTTTGTAAATATCACGGCTTTGAGGACAGAAGAGGCGGCGGTCATTTCAGCGGAAGAATTACAGCAGCCCTTGTTGCCGCGTGTGCCATAGTTACATACGCCTTAAAGCAAAAAGGAATTCTTATCGGTACTCATATACGTGAATGTGCAGGTGTTGCTGACAGAGCTTTTGATAATCTTCAGGAAGATATTTCAGCTCTTGAAAACAAAATTTTTGCTGTACTCAGTGATGAACAAGGCAAAAAAATGCAGGAAAACATATTAAAGGCAAAGGAAAGCCTTGATAGTGTTGGCGGCATACTTCAGACTGCTGTTATAGGTATACCTGCAGGTGTGGGTGAGCCTTGGTTTGATACAGTAGAGAGTGTACTTGCCCACGGACTTTTCAGTATTCCTGCTGTTAAAGGTGTGGAATTTGGCTCAGGTTTTGCTTTTGCTGATATGAAAGGAAGCGAGGCAAATGACTGCTTTAAGATAGAAAACGGACAGGCTGTAACCCTTACCAATAATAACGGCGGAATAAACGGCGGGATAACTAACGGTATGCCTATTGTTTTCTCCTGTGCAGTAAAGCCTACTCCTTCGATTGCAAAGGAACAGCAGACTGTGGATTTTGTGAAAAATGAAGATGTAAGCCTTAAAATAAACGGTAGACATGACCCCTGTATTGTACACAGAGCAAGGGTTGTTGTAGATAGTATTACTGCCCTTGTTCTTGCAGATTTTCTAACAGGCAGATACGGTACCGATTGGCTAAGGGGTTAGCGTGAAAAATCACGCTAAAAATATAAAGACGCCTGTTGCTCACCGCTCGTACGGCAACCGCAACAGATGCGATATTTTAATCACCATATCTGTGTGATTTTAAATAGCATTTTGTGTCTTAGAAAGATATGGTGATTAAAATAGAATACGGATTAATTGCAGAAAAACTATCCCATAGCTTTTCGAAGGATATACACGCTCGTCTTGCAGATTATAGCTATGAGCTTAAGGAAATCGCCTCAGACGAGCTTGACTCATTTATGAAAAAAAAAGAGTTTAAGGCAATAAATGTTACCATTCCCTATAAAAGTCGTGTTATACCTTATCTTGACTTTATAGATAGCGCGGCAGAGAAAATCGGCGCGGTAAACACCGTTGTTAATAAAAACGGTAAGCTTTATGGATTTAATACCGATTATTTGGGAATGAAGGCGCTTATTTTCAAAAACGGTATTGAAATAAAGGATAAAAAGGTGCTTATTCTCGGAAGCGGAGGAACAAGTAAAACTGCCTTTGCTGTGTCAAAAGCGCTGGGTGCTAAAAGCATTTATACTGTTTCCCGTAAAAAAAGTGCTGACAGCATAACCTATGACGAGGCTTATGAAAAGCATAATGATGCACAGATTATAATAAACACCACCCCTTGCGGAATGTATCCCAAAATAAATGGCTGTGCCGTAGATGTTTCGAAATTCACTTTTATTGAGGGTGCTATAGACGCGGTATATAACCCTCTTTCTACCGAATTTGTGTTAAATGCAAAAAAACAGGGAGCCAAGGCGTGCGGTGGACTTTATATGCTGGTGGCTCAGGCGGTTTTTGCCTGTGAAAAATTTCTCGATAAAAACTTTGAAAATAAAACAATTGATAATGTATATAAAGAAATTCTTTCTTTAAAACAAAATATTGTTTTAATCGGTATGCCATCAAGCGGCAAAACCACCGTAGGAAAAAGTCTTGCCGAAAGTTTAAACAGGAAATTTTACGATACAGATGTATTAATAGAGGAAAAAACAGGTCTTCATCCTTCTGTTATTATAAAAGAGCAGGGTGAAGAGGCCTTCAGAAATATTGAAAGTGAGGTTATAGCGCAGGTAAGCGCTGTGTCGGGTGCTGTTATTGCCACAGGCGGCGGCGCTGTACTCAGAGAAGAAAACAGGAATAACCTTTCAAAAAACGGAGCTGTTTGGTTTTTGGACAGACCACTCAGTAACCTTATTACTACCTCGGACAGACCTCTTTCAAGTGATAAAGAAATGCTTCAAAAACGGTATGAAGAACGCTATCCCATATATACCTCTGCCGCCGATTTTACGGTAAGTGGTGAAAAGAGTGTAGAGGAAATCTGCATTGTAATAAAGAAGGAAATGAATTTATGAAAATTCTTGTTATTAACGGACCGAATATAAATATGCTTGGAATACGAGAACCCGATATATACGGAAAGACAGGCTTTGTCGACCTTATAAATACCGTAACTGAGTATGCAAAAGAAAAGGGGATAGAGCTTGAGTGTTATCAGTCCAATCACGAAGGTGACCTTGTAGATAAAATTCAGTGGGCTTATGGAAAATTTGACGGTATAGTTATAAATCCGGGTGCTTATACTCATACAAGTATTGCAATACTCGATGCTGTAAAGGCGGTAAACATTCCTACTGTTGAGGTACATATTTCCGATGTTTCTGCCCGTGAGGAATATAGACAGATAAGCTATATAAGAGCCGCCTGTATAAAAACTATTACAGGACACGGAATAAATGGATATGTTGAGGCGATTGATTGCCTTATGGAGTATAAAAGCAAATGACGGTTACTATTGAAAAAGGTATTGCCAAGGGCAGTATATCTGCACCCCCTTCAAAGAGTATGGCACACAGAAATCTTATCTGCGGTGCGCTGTCAAAGGGAAGCGTTATTAACAATCTTGCTGATTCACAGGATATTCTCGCAACAACCGAGTGCCTTATAAAGCTTGGCGCAATAACCGAAAAAACAGCAAACGGTGTAAAAATTGGCGGTATTAATCCTGAAAAGCTTGAAAGCGTTACTCTTAACTGCAGAGAAAGCGGAAGCACCCTTCGTTTTTTGTTACCGCTTTGTCTTCTGTGTGATAAGGAAATTACCCTTATGGGAAGTGGTAGACTTCTTAACAGACCTATGACCGTATATGAAAAGCTGTGTAAAGATAAGGGTATTGCCTTTTATCAGGACAGTAGCTGTATAAAGGTTAAAGGAAAGCTAAAGGGTGGAATTTATACAGTTGATGGCTCGGTCAGCAGTCAGTTTATTTCAGGTCTTCTTTTTGCTCTACCTCTTTTAAAAGAGGACAGTGCTATAAAAATTGTGGGCGAGCTTCAGAGTGAGTCCTATTTAAAGCTTACTCTCTCTTCCCTTAAATGCTTTGGAATAGAAATCGATTCATCTGATATACGAAATATTAAGATACGGGGAAATCAAAGCTATTCTTCAAAAGAAATGACGGTGGAAGGGGATTACTCTAACGCTGCCTTCTTTGAAGCGCTTAATTTTTTAGGCGGTGATGTTCGCGTTACGGGGCTTCTTAAAAACAGTCTTCAGGGCGACAGGGCTTATGTAGAACATTTTAGTAAGCTGAAAAAGGAAAATGCTGTTATATCTCTTGCCGACTGTCCCGATTTGGGACCTATTCTTTTTGCTCTTGCCGCGGTGAATAAGGGCGCTTATTTTACCGACACTGCCCGTCTTCGCATAAAGGAAAGTGACAGGGTAGGTTGTATGGAAAAAGAACTTAAAAAATTTGGCATAAAAATGGATATAGAGGAAAACAGCCTGAGAGTTTACGGTACAATAAAACCGCCCTGTGAGGCGCTTTTTGGCCACAATGACCACAGAATAGTAATGTCGCTGTCTGTACTGGCTACTCTTACAGGCGGTGTTATAGAGGATGCACAGGCTGTAAATAAAAGCTTACCCGACTTTTTTGAACGGCTGAGTAGTTTGGGAATAAAGGTGAAAAGCAGTGAAACTTAATAAGGATATGAATATACTTATAGTAGGATTGGGTCTTCTTGGAGGAAGCTATGCAAAAGCGCTTACGGATAAGGGCTATAATGTCAGCGCTATAACCAAGCTTCAAGATTCTGTAGACTTTGCAATAGAAAACAGTATGATAACAAGCGGAACTACTGTTGTAAATGAAGAAACTGTAGGGGAGGCCGACCTTATAATTTTTGCTCTTTATCCTACTGTATTTATTAAATGGATAGAGGAAAATCAGAAGTATATTAAAAAAGGCGCAATTATCACCGATGTAACAGGTGTAAAGGGAAGTGTTGTATATAAAATTCAGGAAGTACTCAGAGATGACGTTGAGTATATATCAGCTCACCCAATGGCAGGTAAAGAGGTGAGTGGGGTTGTTAACAGTGACCCTGCTATATTTGAAAATGCCAACTATATTGTTGTGCCTACCGATAAAAATACGGTAGAAGCTATAGAGCTTTGCGAAAATTTAGGTGAAGAGCTGGGCTTTTACAGTATTACAAGGCTGAGTGTTGAAAAGCACGATGAAATGATTGCTTTTCTTTCTCAGCTTACTCACTGTATTGCAGTATCACTTATGTGCACAAAGGACGATGAAGGTCTTGTTAGCTATACAGGTGACTCCTTCAGAGATTTAACACGAATTGCGAAAATTAATGATGAAATGTGGAGTGAGCTTTTTCTTATGAACAGACAGCCACTTTTAAAGGAAATCGAAGGCTTTGAAAAAAGTCTTGCTGAAATGAAGAACGCTTTACTTAACAGTGACAGAGAAAAAATGCGTGAAATGATGCGTATTTCTACCCTGAGAAGAAAGCGTTTTGACAAGAGAGGATAATTAAAAATGGGAATGGATTTTAAAAGAAAGCTGCCGATACCTATGGATATAAAAAAGCAGTATCCTATAGGTGAAGCACAAAGGAAAATAAAGGAAGAAAGAGATGCTGAAATAAAAAAAATATTTACAGGTCAGAGCGATAAATTTCTTCTTATAATCGGACCTTGCTCTGCTGATTACAGTGAGAGTGTTCTTGAGTATATTGAAAGATTAAAGCTGCTTGAAGAAAAGGTATAGGATAAGGTATTTATAATACCAAGAATATATACAAATAAACCCCGTACAACAGGCGCAGGGTATAAGGG
>JBGUVH010000065.1:0-20433 GCA_045134215.1 Acutalibacteraceae bacterium | reverse complement strand
TACTTCTTCCGCACTCTTTTTTATTTATTTAGTTTATTTTATGCGTGTTTAAGGGCATTGAGTTTTTTTACAGCCCCGTTGTCTGTACATAGATTTTTACTGAGGTAAAACTGTGGTAAATTGAATTTTTTCGGTTGCTAAACCCTTAAAAACCCTTTATTTATCAGAGTTCTCTTAATCAAGGGGCTTCATTGTGGGGAACAGAATTACTTCACGAATAGTATCAGAGTTTGTAAGGAGCATTACTGCTCTGTCAACACCTATACCCATACCGCCTGTGGGTGGCATACCGTATTCCATAGCGGTGAGGAAATCCTCATCCAGCATTTCTGCCTCATCATCTCCGCGTTCCCTGAGTTCAAGCTGTTTTTCAAAGCGCTGACGCTGAACAATGGGGTCGTTAAGCTCAGAGTAAGCATTTGCAAGCTCGCTATGGCAAACAAACAGCTCAAAGCGTTCTGTAAGTCTTGGGTCTTCGGGAGAAGCCTTTGTAAGAGGAGATACCTCAACAGGATACATTGTAATAAATGTAGGCTGAATAAGCTTTTCTTCTACCCTCTGGTCAAAGCAGGCATAAAGGGCATTGCCCCAAGTTCTGTCTGCGGTTTCGCTAAGCTCTACACCGACAGCCTCTGCCGCCTTAACGGCTTCTTCATCGTCGTTTATTGCGGAGAAGTCTATCCCTACGTATTCCTTAACAGCATCAACCATAGTAAGTCTGCGCCAACCTGGTGTAAGGTCGATTTTCTCACCCATCCACTCTACCTCGTAAGTACCGTGAATGGCTAAAGCAGCACCCGATATAATACCCTCAGCAATATCCATCATATCGTGGAAATCAGCATAAGCCTGATAAAGCTCAATAGAAGTGAATTCGGGGTTATGTTTAGGGTCCATACCTTCGTTACGGAAGATTCTGCCGATTTCATAAACCCTGTCCATACCGCCGACAATAAGGCGCTTTAAGGGAAGCTCGGTAGCTATTCGCATATACATAGGAATATCCAGTGTATTATGATGAGTAACAAAGGGACGTGCAGATGCACCGCCGACTATTGTGTTAAGTACAGGGGTTTCAACCTCAATATAACCCATATCGTCAAGATATTTTCTCATAAACTTAATGAACTGAGAGCGTACAACAAAGTTACGCTTAACTTCACTGTTCATTATAAGGTCAACATATCTCTGACGGAAACGAAGGTCATTATTAGTAAGACCGTGGAACTTCTCAGGCAAAGGTAAAAGCGACTTTGAAAGAAGAGTTATACCCTGTGTATGCAGAGAAACCTCGCCTGTTTTGGTAACAAAGGAAAAGCCCTCAACACCCACAATATCGCCAATGTCCATTTTCTTAAAGGCGGTATAAGTGTCCTCTCCCACATCATCGCGTCTTATATAGCACTGGATTTTACCTGAGGTATCCTGAATATGAAAGAAGCTTGCTTTACCCATAATACGTCTTGACATAATTCTGCCCGCAACCTTATAGGTTTTTTCTTCGCCCTCGCCATACTCTGCCTTTATATTTTCAGCATAGCCAGTAAAATCATACTTAGTAATAACAAAGGGGTCTTTTCCCTGCTCCTGCAAAGCAGAAAGCTTTTCGCGACGCACCTTTAATATTTCGTTTAAATCCTGCTCCTGATTATCCGGAGCCTGTACATTATTTTCTGCCATTTGTGTCAGTCCTTTTATTTAGAAATAGCAACAATTTTGAAATCAACCTCACCGTCGGGGGTTTCAGCTTTTACGGTCTGACCTGCTTTTGCACCAAGAAGTGCTTTTCCTACGGGAGATTCATCGGAAATAAGTCCGTTTGCGGGGTCTGCTTCGGCACTGCCTACAACTCTGAACTCAAGCTCTTCATCAAATTCTACATCAAGAACCTTTACCTTTGAGCCTATAGTTACGGTTTTGGTAGCGCTTTTCTTTTCAGCAATTATTTCAACATTTTTAAGCATAGCCTCAAGCTCAACGATTCTGGCTTCAATTTTAGCCTGTTCGTTTTTAGCTTCATCGTACTCGCTATTTTCGGACAAGTCACCGTAGCCTCTCGCTACCTTGATTTTCTCAGCAATCTCAGTTCTGCCCACAGTTTTGAGATTCTCAAGCTCGTCCTGTAATTTTTTAAGACCTTCGTCGGTAAGTTTAATTGCTTTTGCCATGATAAACACACCTCTACTGTATTTTTTTAAATATACCTATCTATTATATATTTTTATGCACAAAAAGTCAATACAAATTATAGCCTTCCTTATAATCGCCGTAAATCGCTCTGACTTCCTCCTCACACTCGGTAAGGGAAAGAGTCGGTAACACTGTTATTCCCGATTTTGAGCATTTTTTACCCTCAACAAGAACTAAAAATGGCTTTAATTCAAAGCGCTGACATACAAATCTTATTCTCTTGGGTTCTAATTTATGCTCACTCATTTTTTTAAGAATTTCGGTAAGCCTCTCGGGGCGGTGGCACATACAAAATCTTCCCGTTGTATTAAGCAGACGAAAAGCGGCAGACAGCACATCATCAAGGGTGCAGTCGATTTCGTGACGGGCTGTTGCCTCTATACTGTCGGGGTTTTTAAGTCCCTTACCCTCGGTAAAATATGGCGGATTACAGGTCACAAGAGAGTGACAGCCAAAGCCGATTTCCTTTGGTAAATCCTTAATATCGGCTTTAATTACGGCGAATTTATCCCCGAGCTTTCGCTCTTCTGCTGTTCTTTTTGCAAGGCTAACCGCTTCCTCGCTTATATCAACGCCTATTGCCTTTTGTACCTTTTCATCCCTCAGCATTACAAATGGAATAATTCCACAGCCTGTACCAAGGTCAATGAAGCTATCCTTTTTCTTAGGCTCTGCAAAGTTTGCTAAAAGCAGGGCATCTGTGCCGAAGGAGTGATGCTTTGATACATAAAGGAAAGCCCCTTTTCTGTCAAGGGGCTCCTTTTTAATTTTTAAGCTCTGGTCCATTTTACACCCTGAGGAGTATCTTCAAGTATGATACCCATTTCCTTAAGTTTATCTCTTATTGCATCAGCTTCAGCAAAGTTTCTGTCCTTTCTTGCCCGAGTACGTTTTGCAATAAGCTCCTCAATTTCACTGTCAATGCTGTCTTTCTTGCGGTTATAAAGAAAGCCTAACACTCCTGTAAGAGAGTCCAGTGCCTCTGCCATAGCAACAAGACTTTCCTTTTTGGCATTTGCATCAATAGCCATATTAATATCCTTTGCAAGAGTAAACACTGCAGCCAATGCATCAGCGGTATTAAGGTCATCCTCCATAGCGGTAATAAACTCGTTTTTGTGTTCTTCAATAAATGCGGGTATCTCTCCGCCTTCCTCTGCGTGCTCTATAGCAAAATCGATTCTGTCGCGGCAGTTATAAAGACGTTCTAAAGCGCTTTTTCCCTGCTCGATAATATCAATAGAATAGTTAATAGGGCTTCTATAATGAGAAGAAATCATAAGATAACGGATAGGCTCATAGCCGTACTTTTCAGCTACATCGCGGACTGTAAAGAAGTTACCCAGAGATTTACTCATTTTTCTATTGTCCACATTAATAAAGCCATTATGCATCCAGTAGCGAGCAAATTCCTGACCGTTTGCAGCCTCGCTCTGTGCAATTTCGTTTTCGTGGTGAGGGAAGATAAGGTCCTGACCGCCGCAGTGAATATCTATGGTCTTGCCAAGGTATCTGCAGGACATAGCCGAACACTCAATATGCCAACCCGGTCTGCCGTCTCCCCATGGAGAAGCCCAGAAGGGTTCGCCCGGCTTTGCGCCCTTCCAAAGACAGAAGTCCATAGGGTCTTCCTTAATCTCACCTACAGCAATTCTTGCCCCTGACTCAAGGTCCTCAAGTGGCTGATGAGAAAGCTTTCCGTAATCCTTGAACTTTTTCGCTCTATAGTAAACATCGCCGCCCGATTCATAGGCAAAGCCCTTTTCAATAAGGCTTTCGATAATAGAAATAATTTCATCAATATTTTCGGTAGCTCTTGGGTGAATAGTAGCAGGCTTTACATTAAGTCCGTCGGAGTCAATGCGGAATTCCTTAATAAAGCGCTCTGCAACCTCAGGAACGGTGATTCCCTCTTCGTTTGCCTTTTTAATAAGCTTATCGTCAATATCGGTAAAGTTCTGAACATACTTTACATTAACACCGCGCCACTCAAGATAACGGCGCAATACATCGAAAACGCAAAGAGGACGGGCATTACCTATATGAATATAGTTATATACCGTAGGTCCGCAGGCATAAATCTTTACTTCGTTTTCATCAATAGGAATAAATTCCTGTTTTTCGCGGGTTAGTGTGTTAAAAATTTTCATATTATCTTATTCCTTTCTCTTCAAGGGCTTTTATTCTTTCTTCAAGACGGCAGATTTCCTGTGCAACAGGGTCGGGAATGTGAATCTGGTCAAGAGGCTGTACCTTTTCGCCGTTTCTTCTTACAACTCTGGCAGGAACGCCCACAACGGTACAGTCGGGCGGTACCTCCTCAAGCACCACAGCTCCTGCGGCAATTCGGGAATTATCCCCAACCTTAAAGGGACCAAGCACCTTTGCGCCCGCACTTATCATAACATTGTTACCAATGGTTGGGTGGCGTTTGCCTGTATCCTTACCTGTACCGCCCAGAGTAACACCCTGATAAATAAGCACATCATCGCCGATTTCGGTGGTTTCACCTATTACTATTCCTGTACCGTGGTCAATTACAAGACGTCTGCCGATAGTTGCCCCCGGATGAATTTCAATGCCAGTTTTTCTCGCGCATCTCTGAGAAATCCACCTTGCTATAAAAGGATGCCCATGTTTATAGAAAAAATGAGCCCTTCTATGCATACGCACCGCCTTTACACCTGGGTAAAGGAAAAATATTTCAAGACTGCTTCTTGCCGCAGGGTCGCGTTCCTTAACAGCGGCTATATCTTCTCTGATTCTCTCAAACAAGATTCTTTCTCCTTTCGATTAGGGAATAGGGAATAGGGAGTAGGGACGGGCGGAGAACCAGTCCGCCCCTACGAACGTTCAGTATAGTCTTTACGGCTACTATGTAGGGGAGGACTTGTTGTCCTCCCGCAAAGATACTGCAAGACTAACGGGCGGAGAACCAGTCCGCCCCTACGAACGTTCAGTATAGTCTTTACGGCTAAATAAAAAAACCTCCGATATTGCGTATGCAATATCGGAGGCGAATAATCGCGGTTCCACTCCGTTTTATAACTCTTTTTCTTTAACGCAGAAAATACGCTTTCGTATACTAAAAATTTCCCCGAAAGAGCTAATGGGTGCAATTCATTTTTTGTTCCTTCCGCAAACCCTTTCAGTCGGTGAGGTCTGCTCCCTGTGGGCGAATTCAAAAAACTACTGTTTCCCATATCATCGCTTTTTTTACATTATATTCATTTTTATATACTTTGTCAAGAATTAATCAAACAGGTCTTTCACCTTTTCGAAGAAGGACTTGCGCTTTTTGTAGTTCTTTTCCTCAAGGCTGTCTTCGAATTCCTCAAGCTTTTTACGCTGTTCTTTATTTAAGTCCTTAGGCACTTCAACTACAATTTTAACATACTCATCGCCGTTGCCCGAATAGTTAAGACGCTTTATACCCTTTCCTCTCAGTTTGAATTCATCCCCCGGCTGTGTACCCTCGTGGATAGTGAATTTTGCCTTGCCGTCAAGGGTGGGAACAGTGATTTCAGCACCGAGGGCAGCCTGTGCATAGGTAATGGGAATTTCGCAGAATATGTCATAGCCCTCACGCTCAAAAATGGGATGAGGACGCACAGATACGGTAATGTGAAGATCCCCTGACGGTCCGCCGTTCACACCCATATCTCCGCCGCCACGCAGTGTTATAGACTGTCCGTCGTCTATACCTGCAGGAATATCAATACTCTTGGAGGTGGTTTTTCTCACTCTACCCTTTCCTGCACAGCTTCTACAGGGCTTATCTATAATCTTACCTGTTCCACGACAGTTTTCACAGGCAGTCTGTGTCTGTATAACGCCAAAGGGTGTACGCTGTCCCGTCATTACCTGACCGCTTCCGTGACAGGTAGGACAGGTTTTCACCTGTGTTCCCTTTTCTGCGCCGCTTCCACCACATTCACTGCAGCTCTCGGTACGGGTTACCTTAATATCCTTTTTACAGCCCTTTGCCGCTTCCATAAAGGATATAACAATATTGGTTGCAGTATCAGCGCCGCGTCTTGGTGCATTGGGGTCACGCCTTCTGCCGCCGCCAAAGCCGCCGCCGAACATAGAGCCTAAAATATCACCAAGGTCGCCAAAGTCACCAAAGCCGCCGCCAAAACCGCCGCCAAAGGGATTGCCTCCCTGACCTGCGCCAAAATTTGGGTCCACACCCGCATGACCGAACTGGTCATAACGGGCGCGTTTTTCCTTATCGGATAATATTTCATAGGCTTCATTTACTTCTTTGAAGCTTTTTTCAGCCTCAGCATCCCCTGGGTGTAAATCGGGGTGATACTTTTTAGCCGCTTTACGATATGCTTTTTTAAGGTCATCATCATTGACGCTTTTGTCAACACCCAGCACCTCGTAGTAATCTCGTTTCTCGCTCACTTGTTTGTCTCCTTGTGGGATACTTTTTGCTTATTTTCTTAGTTATTGCTATCTTCGACATCAGAGAAATCAGCATCGTAAACATTATTATCGTTGCCCTGTGGGTTAGCACCTGCTTCTCCCTGAGCACCCTGAGCCTCTGCAGCAGCCTTATATACCTTTTCGCTTACTGCATAAATCTCCTTCTGAAGTGCTTCCTGAGCAGTCTTAATTGCCTCAATATCAGTACCCTTAAGAGCTTCCTTTAAAGCTTCCTTAGCGGTATTAATCTTATTCTTTTCATCATCGCTTAACTTATCGCCGAACTCATTAACGGTCTTTTCGGTCTGATAAATCATCTGGTCAGCGTTGTTTCTCAGATCTACCTCTTCTCTGCGCTTCTTGTCTTCACTTTCGTACTGAGCAGCCTCCTGTACAGCCTTTTCAATATCTTCCTTAGACATATTGGTGTTAGAGGTAATGGTGATAGACTGCTCTTTGCCTGTGCCAAGGTCCTTAGCAGATACGTGAACAATACCGTTAGCGTCAATATCAAAGGTTACTTCAATCTGGGGGATTCCGCGGGGAGCAGGTGCAATTCCGTCAAGATGGAATACGCCAAGCTGTTTATTATCCCTTGCAAATTCTCTTTCTCCCTGAAGTACATTTACTTCAACAGAGGTCTGACCATCAGCAGCAGTAGAGAAAATCTGGCTCTTTTTAGTAGGAATGGTGGTATTTCTTTCAATAACCTTTGTGGAAACGCCGCCCATAGTTTCAATACCAAGAGAAAGTGGAGTTACATCAAGGAGAAGAAGTCCCTTAACATCACCGCCAAGTACACCGCCCTGAAGAGCAGCACCGAGAGCAACACATTCGTCAGGGTTAATACCCTTGAAGGGTTCAGCGCCGATAAAGTTCTTAACAGCCTCCTGAACAGCAGGAATTCTGGAAGAACCGCCAACCATAAGAACCTTGTTAATTTCGCCCTTATTAAGACCTGAGTCAGCAAGTGCCTGACGAACAGGGCCCATAGTAGCTTCTACAAGGTCAGCAGTAAGCTCGTTGAACTTAGCTCTTGTAAGTGTTGTTTCGAAATGCTTAGGACCGTTAGCATCTACAGTAATAAAGGGAAGGTTAATATCAGCAGTGGTCATACCTGAAAGGTCAATTTTTGCCTTTTCAGCAGCTTCCTTAATACGCTGCATAGCCATTTTGTCCCCTGAAATATCCATACCGTTTTCTGCCTTGAAGGTAGCTACGATATAATCCATAATACGCTTATCGAAGTCGTCACCGCCAAGCTTATTGTTACCGGCAGTAGCAAGAACCTCCTGAACACCGTCGCCCATTTCAATAATAGAAACGTCGAAGGTACCGCCGCCAAGGTCATATACCATAACCTTCTGGTCGTCTTCCTTGTCAATAGAATAAGCAAGTGCAGCAGCAGTAGGCTCGTTTATAATACGCTTAACCTCAAGACCTGCAATTTTACCTGCATCCTTGGTTGCCTGACGCTGTGCATCGGTGAAGTATGCGGGAACGGTGATTACAGCCTCACTAACAGTTGTACCAAGATAGCTTTCTGCATCAGCCTTTAATTTCTGAAGAATAATAGCAGAAATCTCCTGAGGAGTATAGTTCTTACCGTCAACAGCAACGGTGTAATTTGTACCCATTTCACGCTTAATAGAGCTGATGGTTCTGTCAGGGTTAGTAATAGCCTGACGCTTTGCAACCTGACCTACCATTCTTTCGCCTGTCTTGGAAAATGCAACAACAGAAGGTGTAGTTCTTCCGCCTTCGGCATTAGGAATAACAACGGCTTCGCCGCCTTCCATAACTGCTACACAAGAGTTTGTTGTACCAAGGTCAATACCAATAATTTTACCCATAATAAATTTCTCCTTTAGTTTTGTTATATAGAATTTTAATTAATAATGTATTTAGTTAGCTACCTTTACCATAGCTACTCGGATAACAGTATCACCGATTTTATATCCCTGCTGAAGCACCTCGGCAACTACATTTTCACCGAAATTGTCGTCCTCAATGTGCATTACTGCTTCGTGACAGTTGGGGTCAAATTCATCGCCCACCTGAGCAAGTGCTGTAACATTCATTTTTTCAGGGATAGCGATAAACTGTTTTATTATCATTTCAAGTCCCTTACTGTAATCCTCACTGTCTGACTGAGCCGATAAGGCTCTGTACGCATTGTCCAGTACGGGAAGAAAATCCTTGAACATAGAAGCCTTTGCAAATTCGGCAACAGAAAGCCTTTCTCTTTCTGTTCTCTTTTTGAAGTTATCGAACTCTGCGGCGGTACGGCTTAAAAGGTCTTTGGTTTTACTAAGCTCGTCTTTAAGCTTTTCTACCTCTTCATTCTTCTTGCTTTTTTTTGGTTTCTTTTCAGTAACAGGCTCTGCCTCAACAGTCTCCTGCTCCTTTATGTTTTCGTCTGCCACTTATATTTCCTCCATATCTTTTATACTCTCGTTTGCAATTTCACTCAGCCTTGAAGCCAGATAAGCAACCGAGGGAACAATCTGACCATAGGACATTCGGGTGGGACCTATTACACCGATTCGACCCATAGGTGAGCTGTCTGTGCCCCAGGGAGCCACTATTACTGCAGTTCGGTCAAGCTCATTAAAGCCTGTATCCGTTCCGAAAATAACACCGACTCTGTCCCGTCTTTCTGAAATTATTGACAAAAATCCTTCCTTTTGTTCAAGAAACATAAGAAGGCGTCCTGCCCTTTCGCTTTCAGAAAGCATTGAATATATATTTGCTTCGCCTGAGAACTGAATTCTCGGCTGTCCTATTTCACGAATTATATCAAACAGCGCCGCAAGTATTGGCATAAGTGAAAAAGCATCTATTCCCGCCGCCGCGTATACATTCTGCATTTCTGCTGAAGTAAGGAACATAAGACTTTTGCCCTCGATTTTCTCACCCATAAGCTTATTTAGTCTTTCAAGAGTATCAGAGCTTATATCTGTTCCCGTTCTGCAAAGCTTACTTTTTGCTCTGCCGTCACCGGTTACGGCAATCAGCATTATGACGCGGGAGCTCATAGGTGTTATCTGCACTTTTTTTATAATCGCGCTGTCATTCGAAATTTTCGCATTAAAGGAAGGCAGTCCTGTTATTTTAGAAAGCAGCTTTACAGCAACCGTACTCAGCCCCTCAGCATCAACAGTAGCCCTTTCAAGAGCCTTGTCAATAAAGCTCTTTACACTCTGGTCAAGCTCATCACTCTGCATAAGATTACTTACATAGAATTCATAGCCCTTACCTGTGGGGATTCTTCCTGCCGAGGTATGTGGCTGTTCAAGCAGTCCCATACAGGAAAGCTCACTCATTTCATTTCGCAGAGTTGCCGACGAAGGAGCATTTTCAAGTGTGGTAGTAAGCCATTTAGAGCCAACAGGTGCGCCCGTTGCAATATGATACTTTACTATCGCCGCAAGTATCGCCCGTTTTCGCTCGGTCATTTCCATAGCTTTACCCACCCCTTTTTAGATTTCTAAGAATTAGCACTCTACACCATCGAGTGCTAACGTACTTATATTATAACCGCTATTTTCCGTTTGTCAATAGGTTTTTATGAATAATTTTTAAATATTTTTTGACTTTTTCTGACCTTTGCAAAAAGTATTGGACAAACAGCGCTTTGCGTGGTATACTATACACATATTATTAAATATGGTGGTATCAGTTATGTATTACGATTTACTTTTAAAACAGCTTTCCTCTTTTTTCGGGGAAAACGAAATAACCGCCCTTGAGGACGGAACATTTAGTGGAAAGGGCAAAAAAATTAAAATTGCCTATAACGAAGCCAACAAATGCTATGAATTAAGTCTTGCCGACGAAGGTGAGGAATTCTCGGTTGTTTCCTCCTATCTTTTTGACGAGAGTCAGAGAGAAAAGGACATTGAAAGTGTTGCTATCGACTTTGCCGATACACTTCGCAAAAATTTAAGCATTGCCAAAAAACGCGTTGCCGCTAATGTAGCACTTCCCACTGCGCAGGGTGGTGACACCGTTACTTTGTCAGGTCTTACTCAGAAGCTTCTTGCCTTCTTCCCACAGAACAAGGAAGCCTATAAAGCTCACGTTGCAGAGCATAACCGCTTCTTAGCCACTCAGTTCTATAAGGAATACCTTATTCCCGATGTAAAAGCCCTTCTTACTTCAAACAATAAAAAGCAGATTAAGAAGTTCTATGACGCTATGGTGGAAATCTTCGTTCACGGTGACGAGGAAACCGTTTCCTTTTCGGTTGCCCTTGTTTCTGCCGCTATATATGATAGCGAACAAGCAAGAAAAAGTGCCAAGGAGCTGACAACAGCCTGTGCAACCTTCTATTCAAACCTTGAGCATTTCTGTCAAAAGCTTAAAACTAATAAAAAGCTGAGAGAAACACTTATAAAATAAAAAAATTGCGAAGTCAAACGACTTCGCAATTTTTATTTACTTATTTTATAATACCGAAACAATTTCCTTGTCTAAAAGCTCACAGGAGATAAGGTGGTAACCGAATCTGCTTTCAGGAGTGGGAACAAAGCGGGACACAGCCTCTTTCAGCTCTGTTTCTCCTTCGTGCTTTTCTATTTCCACATCGGAATAAACGGTGAAGGTTCCGTCCTCGTTTGAATGGAAGTCTGTGATTCTGTGGGTGTAAAGGCTGAAGCCTCTTGGTGAAATCTCGGTAACACCGTCAGCGGTTAAAGCTTCTTTTCCTTCATCAGCATAAACCGACGGGTCGATACCGTACATATCCTTAACAAAAGCGATAAGCTCACCGTTGGGAAGTGTGCCGTCCTTAGCTTTAGAGAGAAGAGAAAGCTCGGAAGCACTAAGCAAAGAAGAAATGCTTGACAGCTCATCTCCGAAAGCAAAGTTGCTGTTAAGAATATTTTCAAAACGGTTGGTCATAACCAGCAGCTTATCAGGCTGTGCTGTGTTAAATTCCTGTTCTGCAGGGGTAACGGTCTGTGCAGAAAGGGAGAATATGCCCGAAGTGCACACTATAACCAGTGCAAAAAGAACAGCTAAAACTCTTTTCATATTCATCCCTCACTTTCTATACTTTTATTATATATATATCTTTCAGAAAATTCACCTCAAAAAGATTACAATTAGGTTACAATTTTGTTACTTTTAATGCAAAATACAACATTTTTGTTATTTAGTCTGTTTTCACAAAAAATATTAAGTTTATTTAAAAAATATGTTGATTATAACAAAACACTGTGATATACTTATCACATACAGTGAACAATAAAGGAGTGCTTTTTTATGAAACAATATTCATCTGACAAAATCAAAAATGTAGTTCTGCTGGGACATGGCGGTTCAGGTAAAACCACACTGGCAGATGCACTACTTTATAACGCAGGAGTTATCGAACGTATAGGCGCGACAGGCTCTACAGTTATGGATTTTGATGCAGAGGAGAAAAAGCGCGGCGCAAGTCTGGGTCTTTCTGTATATCCCATTGAGGCAGACGACCTTAAAATCAATCTTATGGATGCACCGGGTCAGTTCGACTTTACCGCAGGGGTATATGAGGGTCTTTCTGCAAGTGAAAATGCCGTTATTGTTATTTCAGGTAAATCGGGTCTTACTGCAGGAGCTAAAAAGTCCTATGATTTAGCTAAGGAAATGGGCAAAGGAATCGCTTTCTTTATCGGTAAGCTTAATTCCACCCACGCTCACTATTACCGCGTTGTTTCGGCTCTTACCGCAAATTACGGCGCCGCTGTTTGTCCCGTTATTGCCCCAATTGTTGAAAATGATGTTGTTACAGCTTATGTTAATCTTATTGATAACACTGCTTACCGCGCCGACGGACTAACCTTGACACAGGTAAACTTCACCCCCACAGATGAAATCACAAAAATGCGCGACCTGCTTTTAGAGGCTGTTGCAAGTACCGATGAAGCTCTTATGGAAAAGTATTTCGAGGGCGAGGTATTTACCGATGAAGAGGTTATTACTGCGCTGTCAGGCGGTATGAAGTCAGGAGAAATATGTCCCGTATTCTGCGGTGTTCAGGCAAACGGAGATGCTATTCCTCTCTTTGCACAGCTTCTTTATAAAATTCTTCCCGCCGCAAACGAAAATGCTCTTATTGATGAAAACGGTGAGGAAATCAGTCCTGACGAAAACGCAAAGGCAAAATTATTTGTATTTAAAACCGTTGCCGACCCATTTGTTGGCAGACTTTCCTACTTCAAGGTAGCAACCGGTAAGGTTGCAAACGATTTGCGTCTTACCTGTCTGCGTACAGGCAAAGAGGAAAGAATGAACAAGATAATGGTTCCAAAGGCTGCAAAGCAGGAGGATGCTCCCACACTCTTCCCAGGTGACATCGGCTGCGTATCAAAGCTTGGTGACGTTAAAACAGGAGATACCCTTTCCGCCTCAGGCAGTCCTGCCGTAAAGGCAACCGCCTTCCCTGCTCCCTGTATTTCCTCTGCTGTATATCCCAAAAACAAGGGTGAGGAAGAAAAAATTGCTACAGGTATGGCAAGACTTTGCGAGGAAGACCCCACCATTTCCTTCGGATTTAAAACAGACACACTTGAATCGGTGCTGTCCGCTATGGGAGAGGTACATATTGATGTTATCGCTTCCCGTCTTAAAGCAAAATTCGGTGTTGATGTTGTACTGAAGGCTCCAAAGGTAGCCTACAGAGAAACTATTCGCAAATCCGCAAAGGTACAGGGTAAATATAAGAAGCAGTCGGGCGGACACGGTCAGTTCGGTGATGTATGGATTGAATTTTCTCCCTGTGAAGAGGAGGAGCTTGTGTTTGAGGAAAGCGTTGTAGGCGGCGCTGTTCCCAAGAACTTCTTCCCTGCTGTTGAAAAGGGACTTCGTGACTCGGTTACAAAGGGTGTTCTGGCAGGCTACCCAATGGTTGGTATAAAGGCTAATCTTTACGACGGCTCTTATCATCCTGTTGACTCTTCAGAAATGTCCTTTAAGACCGCCGCTTCCCTTGCCTTTAAGGAAGGTATCCCACAGTGCGCGCCTGTTCTTCTTGAGCCCTTCGGAAAATTAACCGTTGTACTTGATGAAGATAATCTGGGTGATGTTATCGGCGATATAAATAAGCGCCGCGGCAGAATTATCGGTATGAATCCGCTGGAGAACAAGCAGCAGGAGGTTGTGGGCGAAGTACCGATTGCCGAAATGAGTGATTTTGCTACTGCAATGCGCTCTATTACAGGCGGTACCGCTTCCTTTACATTAGAGTTTGAACGCTACGAAGAGGTTCCCGCACACCTTGCAGAAAGGATAATTGAAGAAGCAAATAAGTAAAAAAAATACACCCGAAAGGGTGTATTTTTTTAGGGACTAGGGACTAGGGGCTAATATCTAGATAGTTGACTTTTCAACCTTTCTGTTGTATAATTTTTTACATAATTTGACAGGAGAGTTTTTTATGATAGACAGATTTGAAAGGTTTTCTGTTGCCATTTCGGAAATTTCTCGTTATTGGCACAAAATCGCAGGGGATGTTATGGAGCCTTACGGACTTAAAGGCACCCACGCAATTTATGTTACCACCCTTGCTCAGCATAAGGAAGGTATAACCGCCGCAAAGCTTTGTGAAATTTGCGGAAAGGACAAGTCCGATGTTTCCCGTCTTATTGCCATTATGGAGAAGCTGGGCTTTGTTAAGAAGGAAGGCAGAAACAATTACCGCACTCCTTTAAAGCTCACCGATAAGGGTGAGACTCTTGCCGTTGAGATAAAGAAAAAAGCCTGTCTTGCCGTTAATACTGCAGGTAGGGATTTAAACGAAAAAGACCGTCATATATTCTATACCGCTCTTGAAACAATAACCGCAAATCTCCGCATTATCAGTAACGAAGGACTCAAAAAATAAGATAATGTTTTCCTTATTTAAAAGAAAAAGAAGACAATATTACGGTTTACTATAAATACCATAGATAAAAGGCAGTCCTGCGACTGCCTTTTTTTACTGCAAATCGAAAAATTCCGCGGGGTTTACAGGCTTTGAGCTTCTAAATACTTCAATATGAATATGCTCCTCATCATTACATTCATTTGTAACGGTGCCAACCTGTCCTATAACCTGACCTGCAAAAACCGTATCCCCTGCCGAAACGGTAATGCCCTCAACTCCGCAGTACCGTATAGTTACACTGTTTCCGTGGTCTATTGTAACTACATTACCAAGCACTGTATTTTCTTCAACCGATAAGACACTGCCGTCTCCCGCGCTGATAACATCCTTTGTGCTTTCAGGCTTTATATCTGTGCCTGTATGAAGACGCATATCATTATAGGTTGCGCTGTACTGCAGATGCTCATTGTCAAAATGCTTTATAATTTCACCGTTTAAGGGCAGCATAAAGAAGGTCGCAACCCCTTCGTTTTCTACAGGCTCTGACTCCTCAGGCAAAGGCTTCTCTTCTTCTATCTCCTGCTTTTCCTCCTCTTCCTCAACAGGAAACGACTCCAGCTCTTCAGGAACGCTTTCCCGAATACTGCTGTTTTCCTGTGGGGAAACAGGGTCGATAGCATCAAGGGCAGAATATACCGCCATTCCCATTGCCGCCATACAAACAGCGAGAACAAGATAAAAGCCCTTTCCCAGCAAAAAAGTGGATAATTTGGTTTTATAGAATTTCATATTTTTTTCACTCCTCTGACATTTATCTTCCCTGATAGTTTTGACCCGAATTTTAATTATATTCACATTAAAAATTCAAATTGCGTTCATAGAGTGTTAAAAATATTAATTTATAATATGCTTGTGCAAAGGGAAGCCGCATCCCTTAGCATATTTTTCCAATACATTTTGTACTTTGGAAAACTTATCTCCTCAAACCCCTTAAAGATAAACACCCAAGTGTTATGCTTGGGTGTTTATCTTTATTTATTCCTCTGCTAATCCTCGGATTTATACTCCTTTGCTAATTTTTTGAATTCTGCTATTAAATCCGGATCTGTTTTTCGTCCGTAGTTCTTTTGCAAATCTTCTATTTTCTTTTTATTTTTCTCCTTAAATGTTAAAAAATCCATTATATCCAAACGTTCAATGTCATAGCCACAAACGACACATTTTCCGTCAATTGAAGCTTTCTGATATGCTTTACATACAGGACAATCTGTTACATTGCCGGACAAAGACTTAACTTCCTTATAAACCGTCGCATTGACATATCTGTCGCCTATACTATAAACGCCGTTTTCGTCAGGTCTGCAAATGATTATTATTTCGTTCATTTTTTTACCCCTTAATAATAAAAAATGCGTGGCAGAGCCACGCACGAAAAACGTAGTCTGCTACCGTTGCAACACAGCTTATTCTCACAAGACGAATAACTAAGCAGAGCACACGTTTTTACCAAAAGTATGCTCGTCTTGTGAAAAAATATTAAGCTTGTGTTGCATATTAAGTATACCACTTAAATTATAAAAACACAAGGTTTTTATAGATAATAAAAAATGCGTGGCGGAGCCACGCACGAAAAACGCAACTCTTGCCACCACGCAAGTTTATACACACAGAACAAGTATGCAAAACTGAGTATGCGTTTTTACCAAAAAGAAAAAACACACACTTATTCTGTGTAAAATAAATATTAACTTGCGTGGTGATTTTAGTATACCACACAAAAAAACAAAAAACAAGAATAAAAAAGATACGGGCAGAAATCATTCTATCCGTATCTTTTTCTACTTTTCTATAAAGCTGAAAATCTCTTCTATATTATCACTTACAAAAAGGGTACTGAGTGCTTCCTTTTTCATAAAGCCTTCCTCTGCCATAAACATAAGCATTTCACTAAGATGCTTATAATAGCCCTGAGAATTGAAAATTGCTATAGGTTTATTTTCCTGTTTAAGCGAATTAAGGGTAAAAACCTCAAAAAACTCGTCCAGTGTACCAATTCCGCCGGGAAGCATTATAATGGCATCTGCCTTCTCACAAAGGAGTGCCTTTCGGCTTCTCATATCCTCGGTATAAATAAAATCAGTACAGTGCTCATAAAGCACTCCGTCGGGCTTAAAGAACCGTGGTGCAATACCTATTATTTCACCATTTTGCTTTTTAGCGCCTCTTGCAACTGCGCCCATAAGGCCATTTTTTCCGCCGCCGAAAATAAGAGTGTGTCCTTTTTTTGCGAGTTCTTCGCCCAGGGCTTCACAGGCGGTTTTATATTCCTCTTTTATGTCTTCACTTGCCGCACCGTAAACCGTTATATTCATATTTTTTACCATTACTGCTTTCCTGTAGATCCGAAGCCACCTGCACCACGCTGTGTTTCATCAAGCTCCTCTGTCTGTGTAAATTCTACTGATAAATAAGGCATTATAACAAGCTGAGCAATTCTGTCACCGTTGCCGACTGTTCTTACTTCGTCTGTATCATTATGCAAAGCAACAATATACTCGCCTCTATAGTCAGAGTCTGCAACTCCTACACAGTTAGCAGGACGAAGCCCTTCTTTAGCAGCAAGTCCGCTTCTGGCGAATATAGCACCAAAATAACCGTCAGGCACAGCAATACTTAGCCCTGTTCCGATTTTTACGGTTCTATGCGGCTCTATAACAACGCTGTCACTATCAAGACAGGCATAAAGGTCATAGCCTGCCGCAGCCGCACTTGCCCTACAAGGAATAACCGCATTTTCTCTGAGCTTTTTGATTTTTATTTCCATTTTTATCCTCCTATGCATTAACAGGCGTGATTTCTCACGCCTGTTTTTATTCATCCCACAAAATAACCTTGTTGCTTTCTCTTGTGAGAGGCAAATCAATAAGTCTTTGATTTTCACTTCCTCTGAATTTAAGCATAAGGTTTTTCTTGTCCTTTTCGAAGCGGCCGTCCACAAGAACATCAATAAAGGAAAGGAATTCTTCTACAATCTCGGTGTTAGGATATGCTTTTTTACTAAGCAGCGCTTCATAGGTAAAGCCTGTATAACACCAGATGTCCTTATTTGGAAGCTCTTTTTTTATTCTTTTCACAAGGGCAAGTAGCTGAGGTTGATTTTTAGGCTCCATGGGCTCTCCCCCAAGCAGAGAGATTCCCCGAATATAATCGGGACGCATAGCCTCAATGATTTCATTTTCGGTAGACTGTGTATAAAGCTTTCCGAATGTGAAATCCCAAGTCGCCTCATTGAAACATTCTTCGCAGTGATTTGTACAGCCCGACACAAAAAGTGCAACTCTCACGCCTGGGCCGTTGGCAATATCACGCTTTTTTAGCTCTCCGTAATACATATTATAAGTGCAGCACTCTTTCCTTTATTTCCTGAGTTCTGCCCTGATTCCAGTACTGAGTACCGATGTATCCGCAGGTTCTTCTTGCTACATTCATCTTGGTCTGGTCGGTATTATTACAGTTGGGACACTTCCAGATAAGCTTACCGTCCTCGTTTTCGACTACCTCGATTTCACCGTCAAAGCCACAGCACTGACAAAAGTCGCTCTTGGTATTAAGCTCGGCATACATAATGTTGTCATAAATAAACTTCATAACCTGTAAAACAGCCTCAATATTATGCTGCATATTAGGTACCTCTACATAGGAGATAGCACCACCTGGGGAGAGTGCCTGGAACTTAGATTCAAGCTCTAATTTTTCAAAGGCATCAATAGGCTCGGTAACGTGAATATGATAAGAGTTAGTGATATAGCTCTTATCGGTAACGTCCTTAATAATACCGAAGCGCTTCTGAAGAGATTTAGCAAACTTATAGGTGGTACTCTCAAGGGGAGTTCCGTAAAGGCTGTAGTCAATATTTTCCGCAGCCTTCCACTTAGCAGTATATTCATTTAATTTCTTCATAATAGCTAGACCGAAGGCTTCACCCTCTGCTTCGGTGAGCTTTTTGCCTGTCATAGCAAGTACGCACTCCCAAAGACCTGCATAGCCAAGAGAAAGTGTAGAATAACCGCCGTGGAGATACTTATCAATAGTCTCACCGGGCTTTAAGCGGAGAAGTGCGCCGTGCTGCCAGAGAATAGGAGCGGCATCGGAAAGAGTTCCTGTAAGACGCTCATGACGGCACTGCAGCGCTCTGTGGCAAAGCTCCATACGCTTATCGAAAATCTGCCAGAATTCATTCATATCCTTCTGTGCAGAAAGACCTATGTCAACAAGGTTAACGGTTACAACGCCCTGATTGAAACGACCGTAGTACTTAGGATTGCCCTCTTCATCAACAAAAGGAGTAAGGAAGCTTCTGCAGCCCATACAGGTATAGCAGTTTCCGTTACCGTTTTTATCAATTTTATTCTGAAGCATAATCTTTTCGGAAATATAGTCGGGAACCATACGCTTAGCAGTACACTTAGCGGCAAGCTCGGTTAAGTACCAGTACTTGCTGTCCTCGGTTATATTGTCCTCTTCAAGAACATAAATGAGCTTGGGGAATGCAGGAGTAATCCATACACCCTTTTCGTTTTTAACGCCCTGATAACGCTGCTTTAATACCTCTTCAATAATAAGAGCAAGGTCAGCCTTGGTTCTTTCGTCCTTAGCTTCATTAAGATACATAAATACAGTAACAAAGGGAGCCTGACCGTTGGTGGTCATTAACGTCACAACCTGATACTGAATCATCTGAACACCCTTGCGGATTTCGTCAAGAAGACGCTTTTCAGCAATAGCATCAATCTGATTGCCGTCAAGTGCAACATCTGCCTCGGCATATTCCTCTTTAACCTGACTTCTTATCTTCTGTCTGCTTATTTCAACAAAGGGAGCAAGATGGGTAAGAGAAATGCTCTGTCCTCCATACTGACAGGAAGCAACCTGAGCAATAATCTGGGTAGCAATGTTACAGGCGGTAGAAAAGCTGTGGGGCTTTTCAATAAGGGTTCCGCTTATAACAGTACCGTTCTGAAGCATATCCTCAAGATTAACAAGGTCACAGTTGTGCATATGCTGTGCAAAATAGTCAGCATCATGGAAATGAATAATACCTTGGTCGTGAGCCTCAACTATATCCTTAGGCAAAAGAAGTCTTCTGGTAATATCCTTGCTTACCTCACCTGCCATATAGTCACGCTGAACAGAGTTAACGGTAGGATTCTTGTTACTGTTTTCCTGCTTGACCTCTTCATTGTTGCACTCAATAAGACTTAAAATCTGCTCATCGGTAGTGTTGGACTTACGGATAAGAGCACGGGTATAACGGTAGGTAATATAGCTTCGTGCCACTGCAAAGGCACGCTGATTCATAATCTGGTCCTCTACCATATCCTGTATTTCTTCCACGCTAAGTGCACGGTTTACATTCATACAAGCCATCTCAACATCTTCTGCGATACGCTTAATCTGAATGGGGGTCATTCTCTCACTGCTTACAACACTGTCATTTGCCTTGGTAATAGCGGTTACTATCTTCGCTGCATCGAAGTCTACTTCTCGTCCGCTTCTCTTAATGATTTTCACTTTTGTTTCCTCCTTATTATCCTTATTTTTCGTATTTTACACAACCACAATATATTGTGTATTAAAAAACGGCAATACTCAATAAATTCCGTTTTTAGAGCCTTTTTATTATAACACATAATTTTATAAATGCAAGAGGTAAATATAAACTGTTACTCTTTTTTCTGTTTTGCACAAACTCCGTCGACAAAATTCGTCTTTTTGTATATCTAAGGTCTAGCATCTAGTGTCTAGGAGCCAGCACTTGCTAATCCCAGATTTTTATGATATAATTATCAAAAACACAAAGGGGGACATAATATGGCTACACCACTTGCAGACAGACTGCGTCCTACTAATATAGACGAGGTTGCCGGTCAGCATCATTTGCTTGACAGCGGTAAGGT
>JBGUVH010000064.1:0-8439 GCA_045134215.1 Acutalibacteraceae bacterium | reverse complement strand
TTAAGATAAAGAGGAGCCTGATTATCAAAATCCTCATAGCCTTGTGCTGCCATTAAAATTTTACGGAGTATTTCGTCCTCTTTAGTAGCAAAGTGAACATCCCCTGTAGCCACAACAGGAAGAGAAAGCTTATCGGCAATCTCTACGATTTTACGGTTAAAACCTTTGAGCACCTCTTCGTTTTTTACGTGCTTATAGGGATTAGGTGTAACTACACCTTTTTTGCTCACCTTATCAGGCTTTATGCTGTCACGAATCATAAATTCGTTGTTCCCTAAAGGCTGAATTTCAAGATAGTCGTAAAACTTAGCGATTTCTATAAGTTCTTCATCACTTTTTCCGTTTAAAACGGCATCAAAAAGCTCACCTGCTTCACAGGCGCTGCCAATTATAAGTCCTTCTCTGTGCTTTTCAATTTCACTCTTTCGGGTAACAGGACGCTTATAAAAGTCCTCAACGTGTGCCTTTGACACAAGCTGATAAAGATTTTTAAGCCCCACAAGGTTTTTAACAAGAATTATCTGGTGATAGCTTCTTAGCTTTGTAATATCTGTTTCGCCCTTGGTATCGTCAACAAAATAATCCTCAACACCATATATAGCCTTGAACTCGCCGCCGTTTTTCCTTATGCCGCTGACAGCCTCAGCCACAGCAGGATAAGACTGAACAACACCGTGGTCGGTAATGGCAATTGCTTTATGTCCCCACTTAAATGCGCGTTTAATAAGAGTTCCTGCAGGACAGACTGCATCCTTTTGCGACATATTTGTGTGGCAGTGAAGCTCAACTCTTTTTTCGGGATAATCATCAGTTTCCTCAGTCATTTTTGCAGTTGCCATAACCTTTGGTTCTAATATATACTTTCCCGAAAAGTTATCAAGACTGTAATTGCCGTTGAATACAATAACAACTCCGTTCTTTACAGGCTTGATATCAGCCATTTCCTCATCTGTCATAAACATTTTACAGTATATAGAATTGGTTTTATCACTAAGACAGAAGGTAACTATCTTTCTCGGTCCACGCTTTGTATTTATATCCTTAACTTCGAAGTTGAATACCTCTCCCCAACCAGCTATCTGTATCTTGCTCGTATCGGAAGGTATAATATCAATAAGTCTTACAAAATTTTTGTCTAACTTTTTGCCGTAAAACAGCTGGACATCATAAAGAAATTCAGGAAGTCCCTCTGCAGAAACAGGTATAGGCTCTGCTTTTCTGACAACCTCAACAGGCTCCTCCTCAGGCAAAGGAATCTCATCATCAGCGGGTGCTTCATCAGGTACCGTTATTTCTATATCCTGTGTCTGTCCCGAAAATTTAACAGTAATATCTACACCAAACATTTCCTTTACAATACGAATGAATTTTGCCTGAAAGCCTGTTTCCTCAATAATCTTAAGACCACCATAGGCAAGAACGATTTCAAGTACCGAGTCACTTAAAATATACTGTGCATTATTAAAATAGCCGTTAAGCATTACATTTTCATATTTCAGCTGCTGACATATATCCTCACAGGCAGCAACACCGAAAGCCGAGGGAACAAAATCAAGCTTCAGCTTCAGTGAAGAAGTTTTAAGAGCGGTTTTTAATATCTCAAGCAGCTCATCCTTAACTTCTTTTTTTATGTATTTTTCGCTGAGAAGCTCAATATCAAGGCTTCTCTTCTCTATATCCAAGTCGCATTTTATCATATCACAGTTTGCGAATACGCTTGTCCGTCTACTTAGAAAGCCTTCAAAAACTGTAGAAAATTTCACTGACATTTTCTCACCTTTATAATTTTTCTATTTCTTTTTCCAGTACGCTAAGTAAATCCTTTTCAGGTACATTTTTATGAATAATCTCGCCTTTTTTGAAAATAACACCGCAACCAAGTCCCCCTGCAATACCAAGGTCAGCTTCCCTCGCTTCACCGGGTCCGTTAACAACACAGCCCATTACGGCAACGGTTATATTTTTATCTATGTTTTTGAATTTTTCCTCTGCCGCTTTTGCAAGACCGATAAGATCAACCTTAGTTCTGCCGCAGGTAGGACAGGAAACAAATCTTATACCGTCTTTTCGCAGTCCTATCGCCTTAAGTAAATCTCTTGCAGCATAAACCTCTTTAACAGGGTCATCAGTGAGCGAAACCCTTATTGTAGAGCCGATTCCGCCAAGAAGAAGTCCACCTATTCCCGCCGCAGAACGAATTATACCCATCCTCTCGGTTCCTGCCTCGGTAACTCCGAGATGAAGAGGGTATCTGCACTGCTGTGCCGCAAGACTGTATGCCTTATACATAGTAAGGGTATCTGAGGATTTAAGGGATAGAACTATTTGGTCAAAATCATATTTTTCAAGAAGTGAAATATGATACATACCGCTTTCTACCATAGCCTCAGGTGTGGGAGAACCGTATTTAGCCAGTATTTCTTTTTCGAGAGAGCCTGAATTAACACCGATTCTTATAGGCACACCTGCTGTTTTACAGGCATTTGCTACTGCCTTTACCCTGCTGTCTTCACCGATATTACCTGGGTTAATACGAATCTTATCCACTCCCGCCGCAACACTTTCAATTGCAATACGGTAATCAAAATGAATATCAGCAACAATAGGTACATTTACTGCCTCTTTTAAAGCAGGAATAAGACCTACCGCCTTCATATCGGGAACAGCTACGCGTATAATTTCACATCCGGCCTTTTCAAGCTCTTTTGCCTGTGCCACATTACCTTTTATATCGGTGGAAATAACATTCAGCATAGACTGCACCGAAACAGGTGCTCCTGCGCCTATCTGCATATTTTTAAGCTTTACAGCAACGGTTTTATCATTAGTAAACATCAGAAAATCAAGCTCCAGACATCTTTAAAGGTTATAACAAGCATAAGTCCTAACAGTAATACAAGACCTACAGTATGAATAATTCCTTCGTATTTTTTAGCTACAGGACGGCGAAGTATCATCTCAAGTAAGATAAACACAAGTCTGCCTCCGTCAAGGGCAGGAACGGGAAGCAGATTAAAAATTCCAAGATTAACGGTTATAAGCGCCATAATAGGAAGAAGATTAATTAATCCAAGTCTTGCCGCCTGACCGATAGTAGCTGTAACACCTACAGGTCCCGAAACAGCACTGATGCCGAATCTTCCTGTAATAAGATCAATTAGTGAAAACCACACAACTCTGCAATAGGAAAAGGTTGTTTTAACGGTAGCTTCAATAACATTTAAGAAATTTTTCTGTTCTCCCAGAAATTTGAAATCAAGGGCAACATAGTTTATACCGTCCTCATTTTCGGTAGCAAAGGTAACATTATTCAGTACAACCTTTTCGCCGTTTCTTTTTACTATCATTTCAAGATTGCCATCCTCAACGGCTGTAAAGGCATAGGCTATATCCTGCGTTGTATACATTCTTCTGCCTTCAATATGGGTAATTTCGTCGCCCACCATAAGACCATAGTCACAGCTGACTGCATTTTCATCAAACTGAGCAACCACAGTAGTACCTACAAGATTACCCGAACAAACAATAATACAAACGATTATAAGTCCAAGCAAAAGATTAAATGCCGCACCTGCCGCAGTTACAATAAAACGTTTATATGCTTTAGCGTTACAAAAAGCTCTTTCCTCTGTACTTTCACTGTCCTCACCTTCCATAGCGCAGTATCCGCCGAAAGGAATAAGATTAAAACGGTACAGCGTTTCTTTTCCCTGTACCTTAAAAAGCTTCGGACCAAAGCCAACTGCGAATTCATTAACCTTTATTTTAAACATTTTTGCAGTTATAAAATGCCCGAATTCGTGAATTACTATAAGTGTTAAAAACATAAGCACAGCCACAAGATACGGCCATACTGAATTCAGAAAGGATAAGAAAGCAGAAATAATAATCACCTCAGATTAAATCTTTGAAAGAACAAATTCACGGGCTGCCTTGTCGGCGGCGAATACATCGTCGAGAGTAAAGCCCTTTGACACAGCCTGATTCTCGGTAGCCGCTTCCACAAGCTCTGCAATTTGCAAAAAGCCGATTTTCCCTTTTAAAAACAGTTCAACAGCCATTTCGTTAGCGCCGTTCGCGGCTGTTGGCTTTAGTCCGCCCTGATTAATAGCATTAATACAGACAGGAAGACATTTAAAGGTATCGGTATCAGGCTTATAAAAAGTAAGCTTTGAAAGCTTTATAAGGTCAAGGCGTTCAGAAAGCGGCGCTCTTTCAGGATAAGTCAGAGCATACTGAATAGGCAGCTTCATATCAGGGACACCCATCTGCACTATCATACCTCCGTCAACAAACTGCACACCTGAATGAATAATACTCTCACGCTGAATAACAACATCAATTTTTTCAGCAGGAAGTCCAAAAAGGTGGACTGCCTCAATTACCTCAAGACCTTTATTCATAAGGGTTGCCGAGTCAATAGTTATTTTAGCGCCCATACTCCAGTTAGGGTGCTTTAATGCATCCTTTGCAGTAACATTTTGAAGCTCATTCCGTGTTTTTGAAAAGAAAGGTCCTCCTGAAGCAGTAAGAAGAATACGGTCAACTGCGCCCTCGGGGGCACCCTGCATAGACTGAAAAATAGCAGAATGTTCACTGTCAACAGGAAGCATTTTTACACCTGCTTCTGTCAGAGCCTTGTTTACAAGCTCACCGCCTGTAACAAGGGATTCCTTGTTGGCAAGAGCAAGTGTTTTTCCTGCCTTTATTGCTGTCATAGTCGGACGAAGTCCTGCTATTCCGACAATAGCATTAAGAACGGTATCTCCCCGTCCCTGTGCAATTTCACATACACCCTTTTCACCTGACAGCACCTTAATATCGGTGTCCTTAAGGCGTATTTTCAGTTCCCTTGCAGCCTCTTCATTATGCATTACGGCATACTCTGGCTTAAACTCCCTTGACTGTGCTTCCATCAAATCTACATTTTTTCCGGCAGCCAGAGCAGTAACCTTTATATTCTGCTTTCTTGCAACCTCCAAAGCCTGAACACCTATTGAGCCTGTAGAACCAAGAAGAATAAGATTTTCAGTCATTAAAACAAGCCTCCCTGAACGCAGAGATTTAAAACAGGCGCTATTAAAAGTATGCTGTCAAAACGGTCAAGTATTCCGCCGTGACCCGGAATTAATTTTCCGTAATCCTTTAAATTAACACTTCTTTTAATAACAGATGCAAAAAGGTCACCGCACATACCGACAACACAAAGAGGAACGGTAGCTATAATAATTGTTGCAAGATTATCCGTTTTATTAAAAGCGAAAATTAGTATCAGAGAGCATATAACAGAAAAGATAATTCCCCCAACAGCACCTTCAACGGTTTTTTTAGGACTGATATTAGGGCAAAGCTTATGTTTTCCAATAAGTACACCTGTAAAATAAGCTCCTGTATCACAGACAGAAGAAAAATTAAGAAGAAGTAAAAGGTAAAATAGACCATTTACACCAAGGTACAGGTTTGCAAGACAGCTAAAGGAATAAGAAATCACAACAGGAAAAGAAATCAAGGCTGCTATTCCTTTGATATCAAGCTTTTTACTGTTAGCAAGAGCAAACGTAGCAACGGTAAGTGTATAAAGAACCGTAAAAACTTCACTGTTTAAACCAACATACAGCTTATGTGTATATCCAAGTCGGGCAAGGACATTTAAAAAGCCATAAACACTTCCTACTATAGAAGCTGACTTTACTGTAACAGCCCCTGTATTGTTAAGAATCTCATAACAGCCTATTGCTGTTACAGACGCAATAAAAAGTGCAAGAACAATCGGGCAAAAGCTTCCTACAAACAAAACACCGCCCGCAACAGCGATTAATACAGCACCTGAAATAATACGCGTAAGCATAGTTTATACCCCTCCGAAACGGCGGTTGCGCCGATTAAATTCATCAATAGCTCTGTCTAAATCCTTCGTGGTAAAATCAGGCCACAGTACCTTATCAAAATAGAACTCACTATAAGCAGACTGCCATGTAAGGAAATTAGAAAGACGGTATTCACCGCTTGGACGGATTATAAGGTCAGGGTCAGGATAATCTGCAGTATAAATCTTAGAAGAAATAAGCTCTTCGGTTATATCCTCTGCACTTGTTCCCTCACTTACAATTTTCTGAACAGCTTTAGTGATTTCATCTCTGCCTCCGTAATTAAGAGCAAGACAGGCAGTCATACCCGTAGCATCGTCTGATTCCCTTTCACTGTTTTCCATTAGAAGTCTTATATCCTCTGGCAAGGGTGTTCTGTCCCCTATAAAACGAAGCTTTATATTCTCACCCTTAAAATTGGTGGAATCCTTAAGATAATCACGAAGAAGATTCATTATACCGTCAATTTCTTCCTTAGGACGCTTCCAGTTTTCAGTAGAAAAAGCATATACCGTAAGGTATTTTACTCCGATTTTGTTACAGTATCTTGCTATTTCCTTAAACTTTTTAGCACCTGCAGAATGACCGAAGGACCTTGGAAGACCTCTGTTTTTAGCCCATCTGCCGTTTCCGTCCATTATAATGGCAATATGCCCCGGAATATTCCGGGGCGCATCATTTTTTTTAGATTTTAAGAACATACTTTTCACCAAGTTACAGTTCAATTACTTCTTTTTCCTTTGGAGCGGCAAGTGTGTCTATTTCCTTACAGAACTTATCGGTCAAATTCTGAATTTTCTTCTCGCCGTTCTTCTCGTCATCCTCGGTAATCTCATTGTTCTTCTTTAAAGCCTTAAGCTTTTCAAGAGCGTCTCGTCTGATATTACGAACAGATACCTTGGCATCCTCGCCCATTTTCTTAACATCCTTAACAACCTCTTTTCTTCTTTCCTCGGTAAGAGGCGGGAAGTTAAGTCTTATAGCTGTTCCGTCATTCTGTGGATTAATGCCAATATCAGACACAAGAATTGCTTTTTCTATATCTTTGAGTGTAGAAGCATCCCAAGGCTTTATCATAAGAACTCTTGGCTCGGGCATAGAAACAGCAGCCATCTGCTGAATGGGTGTGGGAGCACCATAGTAATCAACGTTAATTCTGTCAAGAACAGAAGCATTTGCTCTGCCAACACGTACAGCCTTATAATCTCTGTCAAGAGCATCAATGGATTTATCCATTCTCTGTTCGGTATTTTTAATCAAATTATCCATAAATATATCCTCCAAATATAAAATTATTTAACAACGGTTCCGATATTTTCGCCCACAACTGCACGAACAATATTGTCGGGGTTATCAAGATTAAATACTCTTATTTCAATGGAATTATCCATACAAAGAGATGCTGCAGTGCTATCCATTACGTGCAGTCCCTTCTGAAGCACATCAAGGTGGGAAAGGGTATCAAACTTTTTAGCCTCGGAATTGGTTTTGGGGTCACTGTCATATACACCGTCAACATTGGTAGCCTTGAAAATAACCTCAGCATCAATTTCGGCAGCGCGGAGTGCTGCTGCAGTGTCGGTAGAAAAGAAGGGGTTACCTGTTCCGCAACCAAACACTACAACTCTTCCCTTTTCAAGATGACGTGTTGCCTTGTTTCTTATGTACGGCTCGGCAATCTGGCGCATTTCAATAGCGGTTTGCACTCTTGCGGTAACACCGACCTGCTCAAGACCGTCAGCAACAGCAAGAGCGTTTATACTTGTAGCAAGCATTCCCATATGGTCAGCTCTGGTTCTGTCCATTTTTCCGCTGCTTCTTCCTCTCCAGAAGTTACCACCACCAACAACAATAGCAACCTGAACACCCATATCGACACATTTTTTAATACTCTGACAAACCTCAACAACCTTATCGAAGTCAAGACCGCTTCCCTTTTCACCTGCAAGAGCCTCACCGGAAAGCTTTAATAATATACGTTTATAAATCGGTTTCATAAACATCCTACCCTTTCGGTTATATATTATATATATTTTACAATAATTATATCACAATGTCAAATGGATAATTAGCAAAAAGAAAAAACCGCGTATATTGTATACAAGAGAATTATAACAATTTTAATAGCTAAAGCCAACAAAGCACTGTTGTTTATTAACATTTAATATTCACAAGATGACAAATTCCCGGTATCGTTTCCCCCTGAAGCACCGAAGTGGGTGAAAGAAGTGCACCTGTAGCACAGTAAAGAATATTTTTCCGGTTTCCCTTCTTCATTTCATCCATTATATAAGAGCACATCATGCTGGCACTGCAACCGCAGCCCGAAGCCCCCGCATGAACATCCTGCTTTTTTATATCAAAAATCATTGTTCCAAAATCATTATGATAGGGCGATAGCTTTACTCCTCTTTTTTCGCAAAGCTCATATAATAGCCTACTGCCCACAACCCCTAAATCACCAGTATAAATCATATCATAGTCCTGTGGTGCGGTATTTGTATCGGAAAGAAACTGGAGTATGGTAGAGCAAGCAGCAGGGGAAAATGTCAAGAGAACACCATAAAATTCC
>JBGUVH010000063.1:0-4084 GCA_045134215.1 Acutalibacteraceae bacterium | reverse complement strand
CTGAAACAATCCGCGGCGACCTCGAAAAGCTCGAAAAACAAGGTGTTTTGATAAGAACCTACGGCGGTGCAACCTTGGTCGAAGGCTCGGAGTCGGACATTCCCGTATCCGACCGCGACGTTATCAACTACGAGGGCAAGCAGCGCATAGGTAAACGTGCCGCCGGCATTATAAAGGACGGAGAGACTGTCTTTTTAGATGCATCCACCTCCTGCCTACACATCGCACGAAATATCAAAGACAAGAAAAGCCTTACCGTTATAACAAACTCGGAGCGAATTATAAACGAGCTTTCTTCCTGCGAAAATATACGTGTTATGTCGACAGGCGGACTTTTGTCTACTCGCAATATGTCCTATGTGGGACGAATTGTGGAAAAAACCATTCGCGAAAACTACTTTGCAAACAAGGTGTTTTTCTCTTGCCGCGGCGCAACCTTAGCACGTGGACTGACTGAGTCAAATGAGGCAGAGGCTGAAATTAAAAAGGCAATGATTGATTGCTCAGAATCGGTGTTTTTCCTTTGTGACCATACGAAAATCGGTAAAATTGGAGTTCCTGTGATAAGTGATTTCAGTAAGCTTGATACTCTTATCACCGATACAAAAATGACAGATGAGTGGAGCAAGGTTTTGGCTGAAAATGATATAAATTTAATAGAAGCACTGTAAAAAAGCTTTTGATAAAAGCCCCGCCTGCGGGCGTGGGAATAATGTGGCAATTTTGTTATTTCAGAAATTACAACTTAAAAGTAGTAATTTCCTACATAATAAGACAAAGAAGATATGCAAAATGCATATCTTCTTTTTGTAAAACGTATAATTTGGTAAACCACAAGGGGTTACCTATGGATTAGGTTCTTGCGCTTTAATTAAAAAAGTGCAGCCGAAGTCGCACATAAAATGCAAACTCCGAGTCGCTAAACTAATCCAAATAATTATCAAGTAGATTCTGATAAAAAACTGACACTTTTGACCATTTACCCCTTTATGTCTATTAATTTTTCTAAAAACCTATACTTTTCAGGGGGGTAAAATCAACAAAAATAGTAAGGTCGGAAAATCTTATGCAATTTTCCGACACTTTTTAAGCAACACTTTCGGATAGGTTTTCTAAAAGTAGTTGACAAAATATAGTTTGTGTATTATAATAGTTATAGAAAAAGGCAACACCTCAAACGGTTATGCCAAACATTAGGTTATTAAAAGAATAACGCTAAAGCTTTGGAAGGGCTGGCGTTATTTTTTTATGGTTATGATTAACACAATTAAAGTGATAATATATATCATTATGTATACATATTCCATAGCAACCACCTCCTTTCGTGGAGATGATAGCATAACCGCCCAGCTTTTACACTGTTTTCAGTCTCGCCTTTTATCGGATTTCTCCGACAGGAATATTATACAACATATTTTATATTTTTTCAACATCTTTTTACAAAAGTTCCGTTTCATTATATAAAAAAACGCAAGAGGTTTTATAAAACTTTTGACGGTTTTTATAAAACCTCTAATATTATTTATAAAGCGTGGAACTTTGTAACACAACCAATTATGCATATATAAATGCTTTTACAATTCAATTTCTCTTTGCGATTTCAACGAAAAGTCCGTTCCACAGAAAATCGAGTTATAGGAAAAAAATTTATAAAAAATCGTAAGACAAGTTTCGACAATTTTTTGAAATTATGTTTTGTATGTACTTTTGACCGACCAAAAGGACATATAGAAAAACTCATACAAAAAGAAGAACCCCGAAAGGTTCTTCTTTTAATTAAAACTTACCTCTTGTTGTATAATGAGTATGAAGTAACTCGTGAGCCTTGTGTGAACCTGGCTTTTCAAAATATTCCTTATAAAGCACGTCCATATCAGGATTCTTGTGTGACTGTCTGATAGTTGCTCTTTCATCCTCTGAATAAAGTGCCTTAGCTCTTTCCGCCTTAACGTCAACTGTCATATAAGTCTTAGCAGAAACGATTGGCTGTCCGCCACCTGTTACACAACCGCCTGGGCAAGCCATAATCTCGATGAAGTGATAGTTCTTTTCACCTGCTTTTACAGCTTCTAAAAGCTTTCTTGCATTACCAAGACCGTGTGCAATAGCAACATTAACGTCCATTCCGCCCATCTTAATAGTAGCTTCCTTAACGCCTTCTGTTCCTCTTACTTCGTTAAACTCAAGTTTTGCAAGCTCTTTGCCTTCTAAGATTTCATAAACAGTTCTAAGAGCTGCTTCCATAACACCGCCTGTTACACCGAAGATGTGTGCAGCACCTGAAGCTTCGCCGAATGGCTTATCAAAATCTTCATCAGGAAGCTTATCGAAGATAATTCCGCTTTCCTTAATCATCTTAGCAAGCTCTCTTGTTGTGATAACAGCATCTACGTCACGAAGTCCGTTATTTTCCATTTCAGGACGGCTGTTTTCAAACTTCTTAGCTACGCATGGCATTACAGATACAACAAAAATCTTCTTAGGGTCAATGTTGTTCTTTTCTGCAAAGTAGCTCTTTATAACTGCACCAAACATCTGATGTGGTGACTTACAGCTTGAAAGATTGTCGATAAATTCTGGGAAGTTGTGTTCACAGAACTTAATCCAACCCGGTGAACATGATGTTATCATCGGAAGTGTTCCGCCGTTTTTAATTCTTTCCAAAAGTTCGTTGCCTTCTTCCATAATTGTAAGGTCGGCACCTGTATCTGTATCAAATACCTTGTCAAAACCAAGTCTTCTAAGAGAAGCTACCATCTTGCCTGTTACAGGAGTTCCCATCGGCATACCAAATTCTTCGCCAAGCGCTGCACGAACAGCCGGAGCTGTCTGAACAACAACGTACTTATCAGGGTCTGCAATAGCTGCGAAAACATCATCTGTTGCATATTTTTCGTGGAGTGCGCCAACAGGACAAGCTGCGATACACTGACCACTGTTTACGCAAGCTGTATCGCCGAGTTCCTTTTCAAATGCACAGCCAATCTTTGTATTAAAACCTCTTTCCTGAGCATCAATTACGCCAACCGTCTGCACGTTCTTACAAACATTTACACAACGACGGCAAAGGATACACTTATTGTTATCTCTAACGATTGATGTGCCTGACTCATCAATATCAAAGTTATTCATAATGCCTTCGTATGTGATGCCTGTTACACCAAGCTCATCACAAAGCTTCTGAAGTTCACAGTTTTGATTTCTTGAGCAAGTTAAGCACTTTCTGTCGTGGTTTGAAAGAATAAGCTCTAAAGTATTCTTTCTCGCCTGTTTAACCTTTGGAGAATGAGTCAAAACTTCAATTCCCTCAGCAACAGGATATACGCAGGCTGCCTGTAATGCTCTTGCACCAACGATTTCAACAACGCACATTCTGCATGAGCCTGTTACAGATGCGTCTTTTAAATAACATAGAGTAGGAATGTCAATTCCGTTTGCCAAGGCAGCTTCCAAGATGGTTGTACCTTCCGGAACACTAATTGCCTGACCATTTATTTTTAAGTTTACCATAGTATCAATATCCTTTCTTAAAGATTATGACTTGGAAATAGCCTTGAACTTACAAGCTGCCTCACAAGCACCACATTTAATACATTTTTCCTGATCGATAACGAACGGTGACTTGATTTCACCCGAGATTGCGCCAACAGGACACTGTCTTGCACAAAGGCTACAGCCCTTACACTTTTCAGGGTCGATTGTGTACTGAGCGAGTGCCTTACATACGCCTGCCGGACACTTCTTATCCTGAACGTGAGCAATATATTCGTCTCTGAAGTATTTTAATGTTGAAAGAACCGGGTTTGGAGCAGTTTGTCCGAGACCGCAAAGTGATGAAGCCTTGATTGAGTAGCAAAGCTCTTCCATCTTGTCGATGTCTTCCATTGTTCCCTTACCCTCTGTAATCTTTGTAAGGATTTCAAGAAGTCTTCTTGTACCGATTCGACATGGTGTACATTTTCCGCATGATTCATCAACTGTGAACTCAAGGAAGAATTTCGCAATGTCAACCATACAGTTGTCTTCGTCCATAACGATAAGTCCGCCTGAACCCATCATTGAGCCGATTGCCATAAGTGAATCG
>JBGUVH010000062.1:0-8317 GCA_045134215.1 Acutalibacteraceae bacterium | reverse complement strand
ACTATACGGTTCTCTGGCTAAAACAGGAAAAGGACATCTTACTGATTTTGTTATTAATAAAGTATTTGAGGGCAATAATTGCGAAATAATCTTTGATACCAAAACCACCGTTCTTCCCCATCCAAATACTATTGATTTCTCTGCTTTCAAGAATGGAGCATTGACCGATAGTATGAGAATTCTTAGTATCGGCGGCGGTGATATTCATATTGTAGGACAGGAAAGTCATCCTCTGCCTGATATATATCCTCATACCACTTTTACGGATATTAAAAAATACTGCAAGGACAATAACCTTACTCTTTATGAATATATAAAGCAAATAGAACCTGCTGACACCTTTGATTATCTTGCATTTATCTGGGATAAAATGAAAGAGTGTATTGAAACAGGACTTAAAACCGACGGTACTATTCCCGGCTCACTACAGCTACAGCGAAAAGCAGGACACCTCTTTAGTCAAAAGCATTTTGACGAAACAAGCGAAACAAAGGAAAACCGCATTACCTGTTCTTACGCTTTCGCTGTTGCTGAACAAAACGCCAGTGCGGGTAATGTTGTAACAGCACCCACCTGCGGCTCTTCGGGAATTATGCCTGCTGTACTTCTCTACACTCAGAAGAAAAAAGGATTTTCTGACGACGATATTGTCCGTGCCTTAGCAGTGGGCGGACTAATAGGCAACATAATTAAAGCTAATGCTTCTGTAAGCGGCGCTGAATGTGGCTGTCAGGCAGAGGTTGGTAGTGCGTGTTCAATGGCTGCTGCGGCTTTATGTGAGCTCTACGAAATGGATATCGAACAAATAGAATATGCAGCAGAAATATCAATGGAGCATCACCTGGGACTTACTTGTGACCCAATATGCGGGCTTGTACAAATCCCCTGTATTGAACGAAATGCTGTTGCCGCAATGCGAGCAATTAACGCTGTTAACCTTTCTCAATTTTTACGTGGTACACGAAGAATTTCCTTTGACACAGTTATTAGGACTATGTACCAGACAGGCCTTGATATGAATCAAAAGTATAAAGAAACAGCCGAAGGAGGACTTGCCACTACTTTCTTTGAATAATTTTATACACAATTTCTTAATAAAATATCATAAAAATGGTAATTAAATAAATGTACAATTAATGTAAATATGTAACGAAAGGAACTTTTAGGATGTTAGAGCTTAAAAACATCAAAAAAGATTACGCTACAGGCGATTTAATCGTTAATGCCCTTAAAGGTATCGACCTTACCTTCAGGAAAAGTGAATTTGTATCTATTTTAGGACCATCAGGCTGTGGTAAAACCACAATGCTCAATATCATCGGCGGTCTTGATAAATACAGTCAGGGTGACCTTATAATTAACGGCAGGTCAACTAAGGATTATAAAGACAGAGACTGGGACTCATACCGAAACCATTCTATAGGTTTTGTGTTCCAGAGCTATAACCTTATTCCTCACCAAACTGTTTTGCAGAATGTAGAACTGGCCCTTACCCTTTCAGGTGTTTCAAAACGCGAAAGGCGAGAGAGAGCAAAAAAAGCTCTGGAAGCGGTAGGTCTATCAGAACAGCTTAAAAAGAAGCCAAGCGAAATGTCAGGCGGACAGATGCAGCGTGTGGCTATTGCAAGAGCTATTGTCAATAACCCTGATATAATTCTTGCTGATGAGCCTACAGGCGCCCTTGACAGCGAAACAAGTGTTGCTGTTATGGAAATTCTTAAGGAGATTTCAAAAGAGCGTCTTGTTATAATGGTCACTCATAACCCCGAACTTGCCGAAAAATACTCTACAAGAATAGTTCGTATGCTTGACGGTGTTATTACTTCAGACAGCAATCCGCCCGTCAGCGAAGAAATTTCACCTACAGAAACAGATGTTGTTAGCAAAGGAAAAACTAAAAAAGAACGAAAACCCTCTATGTCCTTTGCCACCTCTTTCGGTCTTTCTCTTAAAAATCTTATTACCAAAAAAGGCAGAACTATTCTCACCTCCTTTGCGGGAAGTATCGGTATTATCGGTATCGCACTAATTTTTGCTGTTTCAAACGGTATGACAGCATTCATTAACGAGGTACAGGAGGATACTCTTTCCTCATACCCGCTAACCCTTGAATCACAGCATACTGATATTGGCACCCTTATGGAAACCTTTATCAGTCAGGCAACCTCTCATAATGAACACGACAAGGAAGCGGTTTACCAAAAACCAGCTCTCTATGATTTAGTTAATACCCTAAACAATATGGAGAGCAGACAAAATGACCTTAAAGCCTTTAAATCATATATAGAAGAGAAAAGAAATTCTGAAATCGACAGCAATAAAATCAGTGATGCAATAAGCGGAATAAAATACACCTATAACACCGAAATGCTTGTATATACCAAAAATATTGACGGTGATATAATAATTTCCGATTCGCAAAAGCTGATGACAGAAATTCTTGCAAAGTTTATGGGCAGAAATGTTCAGTCAGAATCATCAGAAAATTCCGGTGGAATGATGAGTATGATGGGCGCATCCTCAATGCCTGGTTTATGGCAGGAAATGCTTCCCGGAGAAAACGGCAACCCCGTTAACGAAATGTTCTTTAAACAATATGACCTTGTTTACGGAACATGGCCTACAGAGTATAACGAAATCCTTCTCGTAGTAGACGAAAATAACGAGCTCGACGATATGACCTTATACGCATTAGGTCTTGAATCAAAGGAGGAAATTGACAAAATAGTTGATGCCTCTGTAAATAAAACAGAGCTTTCCTATGAAACAAAAAAATGGAGCTATGAAGATATTTGCTCGATGGAATTCAGAACCGTTATTAACAGCGACTGCTTTGTTTTAGATGAAGAAAGCGGTTTGTATACAGATTTACGCAAAACCTCTGCAGGTCTTAAATATTTATATGATAACGGCATTTCACTTAAGGTATCGGGCATAATCAGACCTAATGAAGATACAGTATCAGCGATGCTTTCAGGCTCTAATATCGGGTATACCCATCTGCTCACAGAGCATATAGCCGAAAAATCCAAGGACTCCTCCGCACTGAAAGCGCAGCTTGATAATCAGAAAAATGATATTTTCACAGGACTTCCCTTTAAGGAAGTAACCGGTGATATGACCGATGTAGAAAAAGAGGTTGAATTTGAAAACTATATAAACGGTCTTACACAAAAAGAAAAAGCCAACGCTTATATAAAAATTATGAGTATTCCTTCAAAGGAAACGCTTGAAAGCTCAGTGGATAACGCAATGAAGGGTATGGACAGAGAAAAAATGACCCAGACATTAAAAAAAGCCTTATCCGAGCAAATGGGAATGAATTCAGATGATATTGAAAGCTATATTGTTGATATGAGCGACGAGGAATTAACCGAGCTTTTCAGAGAAATGGTGACAGAACAAATAAAGGTTCAATATGCCCAGTCGGTTACAGCTCAACTTAAAAATATGGACGAATTACAGCTTTCCTTTGCTCTTGATTCAGCTATGAAAGACTTTACCACCGAGCAATGTGCAATTTATCACGATGAAATCCTTGAGTTTTCAGAAAATAGCTATGAAGGCAATCTTACTGAGCTTGGGTATATTGATTTAGATAATCCGTCAACCATAAATCTATATGCAACGAGCTTTGAAAACAAGGATTTAATTGAAGAGGTTATTGCAGATTATAACGCCGATGTAGATGAACTGGAAAAAATAACATATACAGACTATGTCGGTATAATGATGTCCTCTGTAACAACAATTATTAATGCCATTACCTATGTGCTTATAGCCTTTGTTGCAGTATCTCTCATTGTTTCTTCAATAATGATTGGTGTTATTACATTAATATCGGTTCAGGAAAGGACAAAGGAAATCGGTATACTCCGAGCAATCGGCGCTTCAAAAAAGAATGTATCAAGTATGTTCAATGCCGAAACAGTGATTATCGGTTTTGCTGCAGGACTTCTCGGTGTAATCGTCACGTATCTGCTTTGTATCCCTATTAATTCAATTCTCCACCATTTGACAGGACTTGGAAATCTTACAGCAGTACTTCCATTATCTGTTGCAATTGCACTTATAGTTATAAGTGTTCTGCTTACACTCCTTGCAGGTATTATTCCTTCAAGAAGCGCGGCAAAAAAAGACCCAGTTGTTGCACTTCGAACCGAATAGTAAAATTTAACCCGAAAATCATACGATTTTCGGGTTTTAATATTTTTCAAGAAAAGAATGAAGCTCTCCTTTATCAGCATCGCGCCAACCAACAATTTGAGATAAATTGACATTGTGCAGACTTCTGAAAACATTTTCATCAACGGCAGGATTGATTTTCTTAATTTCCTTAATCATATTTTTAATTTCTCTGCGTTTTGAAAGTCCTTCGTATATTTCACTGTCTTCAGTAAAACGACAGGCACACTGCAAAAAATTAAGTCCGTTATGGTTAGCCCAAGCAATAATATCCTTTTCCTTGACCTTGTATAATGGACGAATAAGCTCCATATTTTCAAAATTAGTACTGTGAAGCTTTGGTAACATAGTTTTAATTTCAGAAGAATACATCATACTCATAAGCACGGTTTCAATAACATCATCAAAATGATGCCCAAGAGCGATTTTGTTACAGCCCAGTGACTGTGCTTTTGCATAAAGCGCTCCCCTTCTCATTCTAGCACATAGATAACAGGGAGAACCGTCAACTTCCCTCACAATATCAAATATTGAGCTGTCAAATATTTCTACCGGCAGTTCCAACAGTTCAATATTTTCTCTCAGCAGCTTTTTGTTATCTTCTCTATATCCTGGGTCCATACAAATATAAACAACTTCAAAGGGAATATTTGAATGTCTGTGAAGCTCCTGAATACATTTTGCGAGTAATACAGAATCCTTTCCCCCCGAAATACAAACAGCTATCTTATCTCCCTCTTTAATCAGCTCATATTCATTTAATGCCCCACAAAAACGATTCCATATAGACTTTCTGAATTTTTTTATTATACTTCTCTCAATTTCCTTAACGCGTTCCGTAATACTCACCTCAATACATAAAAAATACCGACTCTGTAATTATACACAGAGTCGGTATATATTTCAAGTAATTTATGCTTCTTTCTTAACAGTAATCTTTTTAATTACAAAGAGAACTGCAACCATCATTACAACAGCAATAGCCAGAGAAATCCATACATTCATAATAAATGGAGCAATAAGGAAGTTTACAAAGGATACTGCGGCTACAGTAATTGCATAAGGAAGCTGGGTGGATACGTGATTTAAGTGGTCACACTGAGCACCGGCGGAAGACATAATTGTTGTATCCGAAATAGGAGAACAGTGGTCACCGCAAACTGCACCTGCAAGACAAGCAGATATTCCGATTACCATAAGAGCATGGTTGTCGGGGAAAATAGCTGTAACAATCGGGATAAGAATACCGAAGGTTCCCCAAGAAGTACCGGTAGCAAAAGCAAGAACACATGCAACAATAAAGATTATTGCAGGAAGGAACTGCTGAAGTGCTGCAGCATCGTTCATAAGCATTGCAACATAAACCTTTGCACCGAGAAGACCTGTCATATTCTTGAGAGCGGTAGCCATGGTAAGAATAAGAATAGCAGATACCATTGCCTTGAAGCCCTTAGGTATACTGTCCATAGACTCCTTAAAGGAAACGACTTTTCTGATTGCAAAATAGATTATAGAGATAATCAGTGCAAGTATTGCGCCCCAAGGAAGACCAACTGTGGCATCAGTATTTGAAAAGGCATCAATAAAATTCATACCCTCAAAGGTATTGCCGTTACCGTTATAGATAAGAGCAATTACACAACATACGATAAGTGCAACAATCGGGAAAATAATGTCAAGCACTATTCCCTTTTCGTTACCCTTTTCCATTTCTTCGGCATCAGCTACCTTTTCGCCTGAAGTAAAGAGGTCACCGTTTAAAGCGTTTGCTTCATGCTTCTTCATAGGACCGTAATCGAACTTCATAAGTGTAATACCGATGATAAATACAAACGTAAGAAGTGAATAGAAGTTATAAGGAATAGCTTCGATAAAGAGTCTGAGTCCCTGTCCTTCTTCCGCATAACTTGCAACAGCAGCAGCCCATGAAGAAATGGGAGCAATCATACATACAGGTGCAGCAGTAGCATCAATTAAGTAAGCTAATTTAGAACGAGAAATCTTATTAGCATCAGTAACGGGACGCATAATAGAACCAACTGTCAGACAGTTGAAATAGTCATCAATAAAAATTAGTATACCAAGAACAAAAGTAGCAATAGATGCACCTACTCTTGACTTAATATTTTTTGAAGCCCATCTACCGAAAGCAGCAGAACCGCCCGACTTATTAATAAGAGCAACCATAACACCGAGAATAACAAGGAATACAAATATACCTGCAGTACCGGATACAGCATCAATAAGACCGCTACCAACAACATTGTCAATAGTATGAGTAACGTTGAAATTAGCAGCAAGAAGACCACCTGCTACAATACCGATAAAGAGTGAAGAATATACCTCTTTAGTGATAAGAGCAAGACCGATAGCTATAATCGGAGGAAGAAGTGCCCAGAAGGAAGCATAAAAAGGAATTTCGCTTTTGACAGTATCAAGAGCAATCTCAACATTTTTTTCAAAATCAGGATCAGAAGACTTATTGGTTGTGTACTCATCGAGATAACCGATTGCAGTATCATAATCCTCATATTGACTTACAATCTGTTCAACAGAAGTACCGCTGTCACTTACGCCGGTAACAGGAGCCTCCTGAGCAATTACAGGTACAACTATAAATGCCATAAGAGAAACTATTAACGACATAAGGAGAGCAAATTTTTTGATGTTAGTATTTTTAATCATTACTAACCCTCCTTTATTTTTTACAAAAAAATGTTATCATATTTTGCAATTTATGTCAATATTTTTATTATCATACACTAAATTATTGTAAAATAATATTGAAAAAGAAATTAATTATGATATTATAATTATAAATATATTTGATATGGAGGGCTTATATGTTTTATCAGCACAGTCACCCAATGTCACAAGTAAGCAAAGGAAATTATCTCATTTCAGATGAGCATTTTCATAATGAAATAGAGATAGTTTTCTGTACAAAAGGCAGTTTTATAGCTGTAATCGATTCACACGAATATTCAGTAGGCGTTGGTCAGTTCAGTGTTGCTTTTCCAAATCAAAGTCATTATTATCTTACCGATAAAGAAAGTGACCTTGAGTTCTATTTAATGATTTTCACCCCTAAGCTACTGCCTGAAATGGAAAATAATATCTTCGCTTATCTGCCCGATTCTGCTGTAATGACATCAAACACTCCGGAAGAGCAAATCGCATTGTTTAATAAAGCAATTGCAAATTCCAGTAATGGTGACGATTTTCAAAAAATCAGGCACTCTGCATACTGTAAGCTGATATGTGCTGAACTTTTTTCGTGTCTAAATCTAATACCTATCAAAAAAACCGTTCCTAATATTCTGAGCAGTATAATAGATTACTGTAATGAAAACTATAAAAGCGATATTCATTTGAGTGACCTTGAGAAGCATCTACATATCAACAAATACTACATATCGCATATATTTAAAAATAAAATCAAATTAGGATTCAATGAATATATTCACACACTACGTATCAAGACCGCCTGCAATTTACTCAAAGACACTGATGATACAATAACTCAAATCGCATCTAATGTAGGCTATAATACAGTGCGTAGCTTTAATCGGTCATTTCTTAAAATAAAAGGTGTAACACCAAGTGAATACAGAGAAAAAAGAAAGTAAGCATTAATCGCTTACTTTCTCTTTACAATAGGAAATCTTCTGTAGGTTAAGGTTATCTCTTTTATAATTCCTGCAAGCCAACTGTTAATGCATCCTGAATCAATACGCCATACCCAATTATCTCCCAAAGTCGAAGGAATATTAATTCTTGCTTCACTACCCATACCGCAAAAATCCTGCATAGGTATTATGACTGTATCTGCTGCAGTTGCATAAGCGGTTTTAATCATCGACCAGTTTATACCTTCTCCTTCGGCTGTACGCATATAATTCTTAGCAAAATTTATGTCGTCATTATCAAGCGTCTTTGACCAACCAACTACAGTATCATTATCGTGAGTCCCTGTATATACAACACAATTTTTATTACAGTAATGCGGAAGATATTCGCTGTCATCATTTGAATCAAAAGCAAATTCAAGAACCTTCATTCCGGGAAAACCAGAAGCATCAAGCATAGATTTCACTTCATCAGTCATAAAACCAAGGTCTTCGGCTATTAT
>JBGUVH010000061.1:0-2833 GCA_045134215.1 Acutalibacteraceae bacterium | reverse complement strand
AGCAACGTTTGATGAAAGAGTCCAGGGGGTTGTTGTCCATACGATGATTTTGCTGTTTGTGCCTTCAACGGGAAGCTTGAAGAAAACTGAGTTGTGAGTGATTGTCTTATAAGAGCCTGTCATTTCGTGCTCTGAAAGAGAAGTACCGCATCTGGGACACCAGGGCATGGGCTTGAATTCTCTTTTAATCCAGCCGTTATCGTCACAGGTCTTTAAGAAGTGCCAGATTGATGTGATGTTAAGGTCGGTATTTGTGTAGTAGGAATTGTCCCACTGCATCCACTGACCGAGTCTCTTTGACTGCTCGGTGATAACACCTGAATACTGCTTAACACGGTCAACACACTTCTGTGTGAACTTGCCGATACCGTAATCCTCGATATCCTTCTTTGATTCGAAGCCGAGATCCTTTTCAACACCAACTTCAACCCAGAGGCCCTGGCTATCGAAACCGTTCTGGCAACGGCAGTCGAAGCCCTGCATAGCCTTATATCTTATGAATGTGTCTTTAAGAGTACGGCCCCAAGCGTGGTGGATACCCATAGGATTGTTTGCTGTGATGGGTCCGTCGATAAAACGGAAACGGGGCTTGTCTTTATTCTTTTCTTTACGTTTTTCATAGCAATTGTTTTCTTCCCAGAACTTGAGCACATCATGTTCCATAGAAATAAAACTGTTGCTTTTTTCCATTTCTGCCATAGAAGATTCCTCCGTAAATTTATTCATCTTAAGTTGGAAAATATACATACTTTTCCACTTTATATATACTGAAATAGTATACTATATTATTTTTAACAATGCAAGTAATATTTTATTTTTATTTGCATATTTTTAGTTAATTTAATGTTGATTGGTATAATAAAGATAAATTGAATGAAGTGAAAAAACAACCTACAGCATTTTATCTCAATAAACTACAAAGGAGGGAGCCGATGAGAAGAATTTCAAGGCTTACGGCACTTGCTATTGCCTTTACTTTTCTTTTAAGCACAACATCTGCAGTTATTGCCGTTGATGACGGTACATCTGTAAAGGATGTGAAAAACTATCTGATTGAACGAATAAAATAATTATGAATATATTAAAGCATTCCTGTCGTGTTAATTATCTTGCAATATGACAGGATATGTTTTTTAGGAGGAAGAAAAAATGAAAAAGGCGGTTGCTGTTATTCTTCTTTGTGTTACCTTTATCTTTTGCTCCTGCGCAAAAAACGAAAACCGTGCAGACACATCACTGAAAGACGGTGAAACAAGTATAAGCGGTATAGTTGAAAAGGTTGAAGGAAACAGCCTTTTAATACGTGACAGTGAAGGGTCAAAGTATTATTTTACATATTCCGATGATGTACAGGTGGTACAGGACGGATGGTATGTGGTGGATATGTCCGCTGACAGCTTTCAGGGTATGGATGTTACCGTTATATGCAGTCAGGCTATTTCGGAAACATTCCCTATGCAGCTTAATAATGAAAGAATGATAATCTTCGAGGTATCGGACTGAAAAAAATAAAAGTGCCTGAAGCCCTTAACGGGTAACAGACACTTTTTCTGCTTTTAGCTATTATTCTTCGATGGGCATTACAGCCTTGTTTGCAAGTGTGTTTGCAAGGTTATCAAGACCGATTAACTGTAAAAAAGCAATGATAACTGTAAAAAGTGAGCTGAGCATATTGCTGAATTCAGGACTTATGTTCATTGGAATTACCTCCCTTAAAATACTTAATGTACATAACTGAAATTATGCTTCGGGTTCAGTTGTTTCTTCTTCTGCTTCTTCGGAGAAGGGCCACTCGCCAAGATACTTAAGAAGGTTCTTAACGAATTCGAAAATTGCTGTTAAAAATGCGTTGAGATCCATTGTATTTACCTCCTTTAAAAATTTGAAGAAATTCTTCTTACTATGTTATTTTATAATAAAATTCATATTTAGTCAATATTAAATTGAAATATTAATTATAAACACAAAACACCCGCCGCCAAGGTAGGTGTTCTGAATGTATTTTTTTAATTATTCAGCATCCTCTGCGAGCTTTGCTTCGATTCCGTCAGCAATCTTGTTGAGCTCTTCGTTACCGAAGAATCTGAGGAAATCAGCAAAAAGGTCAAGCCAAGCAGCGATAAGTGCTTTGATATCTGCGCTCATTGTTACTACCTCCTATAGTATTTCAGAATAAACTGATGACAGTTAAGTTAAACTTAACAATGTTTACATTTTAGCTGTTTGTGTCAAAAAAGTCAATATGATAAAAGAAATATGAATAAAAAATTAAACCCCACTCAATAAAGAGTGGGGCATAATTATATTATACTATACTATAATTATGTTTTTGCAAATTAAGGATTAAAGAGCGATTGAATCCTTTTCTGTTTCGGGTTCGAAATCCTTGATTTCGCCGAAGATAGCTTCGAGACCTGAAGCATCGAATTCAACACCAAGAGCTGTAAGGATAGCCTTGATAGCGTTTACAAAGTAACCGATGATGATTTCCATTATAGAATACTCCTTTCATAAAATTTCAGTTATACTTACTGATAAGTTTTACCTATTAAATAATCGAAATTATTTAAGGTCGATGGGCCATTCGCCAAGAGCGTTGAGAAGTTCAACAACAGCCTTGTAGAGGTTTACAACGATTTCTTTAATTGCATCCCAATTCATTTGAATGTACCTCCTTTTAAATTTCCTACAATATAGGATGGTTACATTTTATACCATAATAATTCTTTTGTCAATAGAAAATTCATAATTTTGTAAAACATTGTGAAAATTTTGTGAATACCCTCTCAGTCCTTGCGGACAGCTCTCCCATAGGGAGAGCCAAGTTTTATTG
>JBGUVH010000060.1:0-2043 GCA_045134215.1 Acutalibacteraceae bacterium | reverse complement strand
GCCCGCCAAGTATCTTCGGCGCAAGTGAGCTTAACTTCCGTGTTCGGGATGGGAACGGGTGGACCCTCACCGCAATCAGCACCAACTGTGTTCGTGTCTCGCGACTTTGATATATTACCACAAGAATTTTGTTTTGTCAAGTGCTTTTTAAATAAAATTTGCAAGGTATAATATATTGACATTCTGCTCATTTTCATATATAATTTCCCTTAGTTTATAAATACTCTGGAGAATGCAAAATGATTAATCTATACATTAAAGCTTTAGTAACCTACGGTCTTGGAAAACATTTTTATAAGCAGGCCGATAAAATTTACATAACTAACAAAATTCTTGAAACATTAAATATAGATGAATATACCGAGCCTGAAGAAGAGCCTCATTATTCCCTTGAGGAAATTCTTAATGGAATTGTTGATTTTGCGGTGAAAACAGGACTTATCGAAGACAGCATTGTTTACCGCGACCTGTTTGACACAAAAATCATGGGACTTCTTCTTCCCCGACCTAGCGAGGTTATTGAGAGCTTCAATAAATTTTACGAAGAAAGCCCTGAAAAAGCTACTGATTTTTATTACAGCTTCAGTCAGGACAGTGACTATATCCGCCGTTACCGTATAAAAAAGGATATGAAATGGACTGTACAAACAAATTACGGCGAACTTGATATTACGATAAACCTTTCAAAGCCTGAAAAGGACCCTAAAGCTATTGCAGCAGCACGAAATGCTGTACAAAGTTCTTACCCCTTATGTCAGCTTTGCAAAGAAAACGAAGGCTATGCAGGCAGAGTGAATCATCCTGCCCGTCAAAACCATAGAATAATTCCTGTAAAAATCAATAATACCCCTTGGATGTTCCAGTACTCTCCCTATGTGTACTATAATGAGCATTGTATTGTTTTCAACAGTGAGCACACACCAATGGCTATTAATCACGACACCTTTGTAAAGCTGTTTGACTTTGTAAAGCTGTTCCCCCATTACTTTGTAGGCTCAAATGCCGACCTTCCCATTGTGGGTGGCTCTATTCTTTCACATGACCATTTCCAAGGTGGACATTACACCTTTGCAATGGCAAAAACTTCTGTGGAAGCCTCTATTTCCTTCAAAGGCTTTGAAGATGTAAATGCAGGTATTCTTAAATGGCCAATGTCGGTTATCCGTCTTTCTTCCCCAGACACCGACAGAATAATTACTCTCGCCGACAAAATTCTCGGCAGTTGGCGAAATTATACCGACGAAGATGCATTTATTTATGCCTATACCGACGACGAGCCACACAACACAATAACTCCTATAGCCCGTAAAAATGGCGATAACTTTGAACTTGATTTGGTACTTCGTAACAATATTACCACCGAGGAGCATCCCCTTGGTGTATACCATCCCCACGCAGAGCTTCACCACATCAAAAAAGAAAATATCGGTCTTATTGAGGTTATGGGACTTGCTGTTCTTCCTGCGCGTCTTAAGGACGAAATGACGATATTAAAGACAGCAATCCTTAGCGGCGAAGATATCCGCAGTAACCCTGTTACCGAAAAGCACGCTGACTGGGTAGAGGAATTCTCAGAAAAGTATATAATCACTGCAGATAATATAGATGAGATAATTGAAAAAGAAATCGGAATTGTATTTTCAAGAGTGCTTGAAGATGCAGGTGTATACAAACGCACAAAGGAAGGACTTGAAGCCTTTAAGCGTTTTGTAGCTCAGGTATAAAAAACTCGGTGTTCAAAAATGAACACCGAGTTTTCGTTTTATTCAGATACAGGAGATTTCCATTTAAACATAAGCTCAGGTTGGTCAAAAGGAGCTTCCGAGAAGCCGTCGCAAAGAGGCTCACCATAGGCGGTATGACGGATAACACTTACAAGCTTTTCTACATCCTCAATTCCGTGATAATGAGTTCCTTTTCTGAAGCACCAGTGAATAGTTACCTTGATTTTAAACAGTTCTAACATTATTTGCACTTCCTTATTTTACAAATACTCCGTTAAGCTCAAGAAAATCTGTCGCTTCCTCATATCTTATAAGAGGC